>DAIOVK010000008.1:0-2313 GCA_036759045.1 Kapaibacterium sp. (SeqCode)
CATTGTTACCACATAACTTGAGATTTAGAAACAGTATTTTATCAGTCATACTATCAGCAAGCTGATAGCATGACAAAAATATTCTTTCTGACTTCAAAGTAGATATTCCATATCTGGCAGATATGGAATATCTGCTTAAGTAAATATCAGTAATACATATAATTAAGTGCTAAAAATACTAAAGTGGTTCATTAGGGGCGTAGCGAAGAATCTAATGTTCTGTGGTATCAAAGACTTGTGAGATTCTTCGTTTCGTTTCAGAATGACAAACAAATTAAAATATTATTGACAACGATTAAACGAATCAACAATTAAACGAATAAACAAATCAACAAACAATGCAAATAAACCAGACAATTATAAAAAGCATACAAATTATCTTACTTTTCTTTTTTTGCAGTTTAAATTTATTTGCTAATGAAAAATGGGCAGAGCCGAAAAACATAAGTTTTATAAACTCTAACTATGATGATTTTGCTCCCTGCTGGAATAAATATCAAGATAAGCTATATTTTAATTCTACAAAAGAAGAGTATTCGTATTATTATACTTCAAATTTTGAAGATGGAATTTTTTCTATACCAGAGAAATTAAAAGGACAGCTAAATCAGGAAAAGAACAATCAGGCATATATAACCTTTGAAAGTGAAGAAGTTGCTTATATTTCTACATTTGAGCAATACAGCAGGCAATCGTTAATGAATATTTTCACTTCATATTTCAAAAAGAATGAATGGACAAAGCCAATACTTTTAAATAATTTAGCAACTGAATCTTTTATAGGGCAGCCAACAATTTCTCCAGACAAGCAATTTATGATTTTTGTCAGCAATAATGGCAGCGAGCAAGGAGATACTGATTTTTGGATTAGCTACAAGGAAAGCAATGGGAACTGGGCAGAAGCTACTCCTATAAACGTTTTAAATACTTCCGGAAATGAATTAACCCCATTTCTCGCAACAAACGATACTCTTTATTTCGCTTCCAATGGCTGGGGCGGATTAGGTGGTTATGATATTTTTTATTCTGTTTTTATTAATGGGACTTGGCAGAAACCTTATCCATTAACCGACTTAAATACAGAATTTGATGAATCTGATTTTACGATTTTACCCAATGGCTACGCAGTTTTTTCATCGAACCGCCCCGGTGGTTTATCTGGTTTTGATTTATATTTAACCAAAAGAAATAAAACTGAAAAAGACCTTCAAAAAAAACAAGAAGTTGAAATCTCTATTTCAGCTCAAAGCACCACTATTTCTTATTCTATTGAAAAAACAAAAGCAGTTTTACCCATTATCCCTTTTTTAAATTATGCCCCATCTTTCCTAGATATTATAAATAATTTTTTTAGATATAATAAATTATATTTCCATACTCTTCTAGAAAATTCATTAAAAACAATCGCTGAAAGGATGCTTTCTAATCCAAACATAAACTTAGTTTTTGAAGGATATTTTGAAAAAAATAAGCAGTTTATTGTTGAAGAATTTTTAAATAATTTAATTAATAATCTTTCAAAAAAATTCAATATTTCAAGAGACAGATTTAATTATACTTTCAAGGAAAATAAAGACTTAGCGGATATAATACTAATTCAGTCAAATAATCAGGAATTATTTGAGCCATACTATTTAATTGATAAAAAATTGGAATATTTTCCTTCTATCCTAAATATAACTGTAAATACCCGACCTGCTTTAAATATACAATCTGTTGAAAGTAATATTTTTGTAAACGGTAAAGCCATTTCTTCACATACAAGCACTAATGTTCCATTTGAATTTGATATTAATCTTAGCAATTTAAAGTTTGACGCCTCTGAATTAGATTCAATTATAATTCAAGCTAAAGTTACTGATAAATTAAATAATACTTCATCAAAAGATTTTGTTATTAGCATTTTCGAACAGCAAGTAAGAGAAAAAAATTATACTATAAAGCAAGATGGAAATGAGTATAACGTTTTTCCAATTATAATAAGCGAATCAAATTTATCTGTAATAAATCATTATGAGGTATATTTTAATAGTATAAAAGAAACAAATTTAATTGATAAAAAAGTTTTAATTTCAATTTCCAAAGAAATAACTGCTAATCAAAAAAAGCAACTTATTCTATTATTATCAAAGAATTTAAATATTTCAGAAAAAAGTATTGAATTTAATAAGCAAAAAATTAAAAATCAAATTGATGATAATGAAGATAGTGAACTTTTCAATTTAATAATAATGATAGAAAAATAAGATAGATAGTTTAATTATTAATTTTCTACAAACAAATCCTCAATTTGTTTTTGGGTAAGTCCTGTAA
>DAIOVK010000008.1:2413-17974 GCA_036759045.1 Kapaibacterium sp. (SeqCode)
GCTTTTTCGCGAAATTCAATTAATTCCCTAACCTGTTCATCAGATAATGCTTTCTTCATTGCTTTATCATTTTAAAATTATTAATTTTCTACAAACAAATCCTCAATTTGTTTTTGGGTAAGTCCTGTAATATCAATAATATCTTTAATAGAATTACCTTTATTTATAAGGTTTTTAGCAATTAACCTACGGGCTTCGTAATCACCTTGGTTTTTCCCTAATAGTATTCCACGTTGTTCTCCTATTTGGATACCGCGTTGCTCGCCTATTTGGATACCATTGCTATGTGCATTATATAAACGTTGATTTTCATCATTGATAGCTTTTTCGCGAAATTCAATTAATTCCCTAACCTGTTCATCAGATAATGCTTTCTTCATTGCTTTTAGAGCCATTTGAATTGCCTCCTCTCCTTGTAACTGTTTAGGTAATTTATATAAATTAATCAGTTTATTGCTTTCGTTGAATGTAAAAATCCACTTGGACAAATCATTTGATTTTCCTGATGTATGAGTTAGTTTTCTTAATTCAATAAAATGCAACTCTTTTATATCAGTTAACTCATCTCCAGTTTTAACGTTTTTATATCTAAAAATATTGTGATAATCTTTTATATCTGGAAAAAGTTCAAAATCAACAAAAGCAATTGTTATAGTCTTATTTAATTCTGAATAGCTTGCTTTATTAATAAATTGAGAAATAAATAGCTTATCATGATAATAAATAATCCTTGAAATAAAGAAATCCTCTTTTCTCAATTGCATTTCTATATTGAATAATCTTTCCTTATTATCTTTCGCTTTTATATCTAAAATGGTAAGTTTATCATTAAGATACTGTTTTAAGTTTATTGAATTTAAATAAGTTATCTCAATAATTCTATTTTCATAATCCAAATCAAGAATAGAATTAAGCAATTGGATAAGAATTTGGGAATGTTCTTCATAACCAAAAACATACTTGAAGATTATATCATTTTTTAAATTATATTTAGATAAATCAATATTTTCTAGCAATAAATTTTCCTTTTAATTAGCAAATTATCTATTATTTAATTCTTTTAATTCACTAGATAGCGGTAAAATAGTTTCAGTAATTACTCTGCTTAAATTTGATAGTGGTACAATTCTATGAGGTATTTCTGCTTCAATGATAGTTTTTGGCATTGATGGTGCAACGCAGGTTTCAGGGTCTTGAATTAGAACGGTTCCCTGAACAGAAGCAATTTGAGCAGCACCTTGCGCCCCGTCACGTCCTAAACCAGTAAGAATAACTGCAATGCAGTATTTTCCAAATACATCAGCAGCACTTCTAAACAAAGGGTCAGCTGCAGGTCTGACAAAGTTTTCTTTAGGACCATCGTCAAGGATTAGATTAAGAGAACCGGGAGCAATTCTCAAATGCTTGTCTCCGGGCGCAATATAAACATTACCAACTTCAGATTTCACACCATTTGAAGCAAGGGAAATAGTTAACATTGATTCCCTTTGTAATCTTTGAGAAAAAGTATCAAGCATCCAGGGGGGACCGTGTTGAACAATATAGAAAGCAGCATTAGTGTTTGCAGGTATATTCCTAAACGTTTCTAGAAGAGTAGGTGGTCCACCGGTGCTTGTTGCAACAACTACTCCAACAAAAGGAGGATAAACATCTACAGTACGAGATATTATTTTTTGGATTTTTGAAGGAGCTTCCTGAGTTCTTCGAGAAATTCCGTCTTTCAAACGAATAAGGAGTTCATCGAGGTCAATTGGTTTTGCTATGTAATCATCAGCACCAGACTCTAATGAATATGCTCTTGCTCCTTCAGAGACAAGAGAAGTAATCATTATTATAAGCGGAATTGGACTGATGTTTTGCCTTGTTCTTCTTATAAGCTCAATGCCATCCATATTTGGCATCATCCAATCAGTAAGTAATGCATCAAATTGCTCGCGTTCCAAATGCTTATATGCATCTAAACCATTATGAGCAACGACTACTGAATAACCTGCCTTGGTTAGAACCCGTTTAAGCAAAATTGAGTTTGTCAATTCGTCTTCTGCTATTAAGATTTTCTTTAATTCACTCATATTTTTTATTTATCATATTTAAGTAAACCCGCTTTTGAGTTATACAAAATAATAAATTTTTTTCTTAATAAAAAAAATAAAAAAGACATTTTTGTAAAATTATAATTATTTTTGTAAAAAAAATCGTCAATAAATTTTTGATTAAGGATAAATAAGCAAAATATGGAAGATGAAAACATTAAGATTGAAAAACAATTAACACCGCGACAAATTGTAAGCGAATTAGATAAATTTATTATTGGTCAGGATGCAGCAAAAAAAGCCGTTGCTATTGCTTTGAGAAACAGATGGCGAAGACAGCAGGTTACAACCGAAATCCGTGATGAAATTATGCCAAATAATATCATTATGATAGGCCCTACAGGAGTTGGAAAAACAGAAATTGCACGCCGCCTTGCACGCCTTGCAAATGCTCCCTTTGTTAAAGTTGAAGCAACGAAATTTACAGAAGTCGGCTACGTTGGCAGAGATGTTGAATCTATGGTCAGAGATTTAGCAGAAAGAGCTGTTACTATGCTTCGCGAAGAAAAAACCAACGAAAAAATGCAGGAAGCTCAAACTAACGCTGAAAATAGAATTTTAGATATTCTTATTCCACCTATTAAAAAAAGCCCTTCTTTTGATAATACTACTGAAAATGAAATAGAAGATAATGCTAAAACCAGAGAAAAATTCCGTATTATGCTTCAAGAGGGAAAACTTGATGATAAATCAATAGAACTCGAAGTCCTTGTTGACCAAATTCCATCTTTGCAAATACTCGGTCCTATCGGCTTAGACGAAATGGGTATGAATCTACAGGATATTTTCGGTAACATTCTTCCCAAAAAAAATAAAAAGAGAAAAGTTAAAATTGCCGATGCAAAGAAAATTATGCAAAAAGAAGAAGCTGAAAAATTAATTGATATAGAAGCTGTTGTTAAAGAAGCTGTTGCAAGGGCAGAAAATACTGGTATAATTTTTATTGATGAAATTGACAAAATTGCTTCACGTAGTAGTGCTTCCCATTCTGGCCCAGAAGTATCCCGTGAAGGTGTTCAAAGGGATTTGCTCCCAATTGTTGAAGGAACTTCTGTTAATACAAAATATGGTGCCGTTCGCACTGACCATGTGCTTTTCATTGCATCGGGAGCTTTTCACGTTTCTAAGCCATCTGACTTAGTTCCAGAGCTTCAGGGTAGATTTCCTATTAGAGTTGAACTTAAGAGTTTAACAGAAGATGATTTTATTAAGATTTTGACTGTTCCTGAAAATGCTTTAATTAAGCAATATCAGGCACTTGTTAAATCTGATGGAATTTCTTTAAGTTTTGATGATAGTGCAATAAAAGAAATTGCTTCAATTGCAGCTACAGTTAACGATGAAATTACAAATATTGGCGCCAGACGTCTTCATACTATTATGACTACTTTACTTGAAGAAATTTTATTTAATACTCCAGACAACATTGAAAAAACTGATATTATAATTACTGCTGATGATGTCCAATCTCGTCTGAAAGATATTGTTAAGAGTCATGATTTAAGTAAATTTATTTTGTAACTTTTTATTGCTCTGAATTGTTTTATCAATGCAATAAACTAAATTCTGAATAAAGTAAAGAACTGTTATGTATTTTAGAATAATTCTTTTTGTCTTTGCCGTTGTTTTTGTTGCACAAAATCTTTTGTGCCAATCAACTCCACTTTTACCAAAGACTAATGAGCGTGAAAGTGATTTAGGCATTCTTTTAGGATTAGGAATGAATTTCCAATCCGGTGATTTCTATACTACAAAAGATTGCAAGTGTTTATTTTCTGATGGAAATAAACTTGGTTATTCTTTTGGTGCATTCTATCAGAAAGAGTTCGCTAATTCTTTAAAATGGGGAATTATGCTGCTCTTTGAATCAAAAAGCATTAATAGTTCATATCGGATTAAAGAATTAGACGAAGTTACTTCTCAATCAACTAACCGTAGTGAGTATATCCCACTTGATTATCGATATAAAGCAGAAACTAATATTTCTATGATTTCTCTTCTGCCTTATTTAGATATTTCATTAGTTGATTTTCTGGTAACAAGAGTTGGCTTTTCTGTCTCCTCTCTTGGTCAAGCTGAATACACTCACAGTAAAGAATTGTTACAAAACACAGCAAGATTAAGTACTGGTGAAGTAGTTAATGTGAATTTTAAAGATACTGATGGAAATGTAAAAGTAATTGATAAAACTGATTTTCAAAACAAAATATCTCTGCAATTCGGAGCTTTTGCTATGCTTGGTGCTAATATTAATTTATCAAGCAATCTGTATTTAAGCCCAATTTTTCAATACTCTTTTCCTTTGACTAATATTTCTGATAATGGAAATAACTTCAAAGTTCATTCATGGAGATTTTTCATGCAGCTTAGTCTTAAATTTGGGAAAAAGATGGAATTAGATGATTAAAGTGATTTTATTGAAATAATGAAAAAGAAAAAAAATAGTTCTCTTAAATATATTTTTATTATTATTGGGATAATTATTGTTTTCTCATTAATAATGTGCGACAATAGAGAGAATGAACAGGAAATTCAAGATAATACTGAAAATTTAGACACTTTAACAAGTGATGATACTCTTGAAAAAGACCATTGGATTGATTCTGATTTAGTTAAGGAAGAAGAATATATACTTGTTAGCAATCCCAATGACACTGGCATAATTCAATATGGAATTGATGACAATGCAGGAAAAAATATTCGCCGAGTTTATAATGGAAGAAGAATTAATATAGCTCTAACCGGATTAGATTCTCGTATGGGTAGAAACGATAATCATGCTGATGCTAACCATATCCTTTCAATTTTGCTAGATTCCGGACTTGTTGAAATTTTTTCAATTCCCCGTGATACTTATGCAGATGCTGGTTATGATGACACAACTGGTCAAAATAAACTTACTGTTGTTCGTGCTGCAAGAGGTAGAAAAACTTATTTAAAAGAGCTTGCCCGTATAGCAGGTTTGGATAGAATTCATTACTATATGGAAGTCAGTTTTTCTCAATTTATAGGTTTAGTCGAGTTATTCGGTGTGCGGAACTCTCACGAAACTTTAAGGGTCCTTCGCTCTCGTAAAGGGCTTGGTGGTGATGATTACCAGCGGGTTTATAATCAAGGCCAATTCATTGCTCAAATGATTTATAAGCATTTCGATAAATTTGCAGGTCTTTTTCAGGAAGTATTAGTCCGCGGAGGGCTTTTCTTTGTTGATTCTGATTTAGCTGCAAGCACTGCAAATAACATCATTAATACTTTAGAAGAAAAGGGCTTTCCTAAAAGCAAAACTGACTTAACTGTAAAAATAAAACCTCCAATTCCAATAAGATATAAGGTCTATGATTTTACAGATGAAAATGTTGTTAATGGTTTGTTAAATAAAGTTGAAAGATTTAACCATAGTGATAGTGCTGTGGCAGGTGTTAATCCTTCAAAAGTCCTTTGGAATGCTATAAATAGAGCTGTTAGCGATTCAACCAACAAAAGATTTAAAAATGTTTCCAACACTCTTAGACCTTATTTTGACCAAAGAGCTTGGATGCAGGTTTTAGATTCTTCTGAAAGAAATTCAATTAGGCAGCGTCTCAGCGTTTTACTCATTGATGCTTATAAGAAATCTAAAAACGACAAAGAAGCTCAAAGAGTATTAAAACTCTATGAAGCTGAACGCGAACTTTATAATACTAAGTTTTAATATTTAGAAAAAAAAGCCATACCATCAACAAGTTGATAGTATGGCTAAAAACATTATAAAAGTAACAAATACTCTTTTCCCAATACTATTTTGGAAGTTTGAAAATGGGAAATGTTTTTACTTCGTCGTCCCGCTCCAAAAATTTAAAAGAAAAATAACTTTTATATATTACTTTTGAATTTTCAAAAAAAATAAGGATAACTTAATCAATTTATTCAATACCAATAGTTTGAGGTATTTCCTTTAATCTTCCAGTAGAATCGAAGTAAAAGTCAATCCAACTTTTATCAGAATTCAAAATTGGTTTGTTTGCACTATCACAATATGAGTTAATATAATAGTTAAAAATTAAGCGACCTTCAGAAATTATTTTTTCATTTGGTTCACCAAATATTAATAAAAATTTTTCTTTAGATTTATTTAATAATTCATTTTCAATTATTAAGTCTTGTGCAATCTCAAGAGACCTTAGTTTCAAACAACCAAATGTGTCTTTTTTCCAATTAGCACTTTTTATATTAGATGAAAGACAATACTACTCTGATTTAAAGTGTCTTTTTCTGATTCCTTTTCATTTTTCTGTTCTTTTTCACAAGAACAAAAAGTCAAAAAAATGTAAATGCAGTTATAATAATAACAATTCTTTTCATATTTACCTCGTTCATTCCCTTCCCAAATACCATTTGCGAATTAAATTGTTTTTTCACTTTTCTATTCATCCGATGACTCGCAGTCATCGGATGAATTAAAGAATAAAAACTCTCTTTCCCAAGCTGAGTTTGGAAAGGAGATTCAAATCAACAAATCAACGAATCCACAAATCAACACTTAAACCAACCAACCACTACTGCACATCAAAAAGTGTATTTCGTGCAAGAAGCATTTTGGGGTCAAAGATTCTTTTTATATCAATCATCTCATTTATTGCCTTCAAACCGTATAGCAACTTCAAATAATCTTTCTTTAATTTGCCAACGCCGTGCTCAGCTGAAATAGTTCCACCGAGATTTATTGCTTCCTGAATGCAAATATCCATAAACTGCTTTGCGTTCAAAAGTTCTTCATCGTTATGCACAAAAACGTTTGAATGTAAATGGGAATTACCAATATGCCCAAAAATTACGTGGTCTAATTTCAATTCGTTTACCTTTTCTTTTACGAAGTTGTAGTATGTTCTGATGTTTTTGTCTGGAACAGCAGTATCAAGATACATTTTCTTTTGCTTGCGGTTTGTTATGATTTCCTGCACTTTTAGCGGCAATGCATGGCGGAATTCCTTGAAATTCTGATGCTCTTTATCGCTTAATGCAATCCAGGTATTATCGCCTAAGTTGGAATACTTGGAAATGGTTTCACTCCAAATTGATAAAATCGCATCTTCATTATCTGCTGAAAATTCTTGCTCAATCCAAATTGCACCAGTGCAGTTATCCGGAAGTTGGGGATATTCCTCTTTTAAAAGACATATTGAATTGCTGTCAAAATACTCAATTAAGCGGGCAGAAATCCCGGTTTCTTTGTTGTATTCATAAAGATTGTTTTTCTTTGAAGTATCGCGGACATAATCCACAAAATCAAACAGATTGCTTTCATTATCGAAGAAAATAATTGCTCCAAGCACTTTTTCCGGCTTTGGCAGTAAATTAAGTGTAATAAGTTTATTTAAACCGAGTGTTCCTTCGCTTCCAATGAATAAATCTAAACCATCCATAAAAGGATTGAGATAATATCCGGCAGAATGTTTAACGTTTGGCATTTTTATAGCTGGGATTTTGAAAGCGTATTCATTTCCTTGCTTAGATTTAACGCGAATTCCTTTTTTAGGAATGATTTCCACGTTTCTTTTAAGTTGAAGTTCATCGCCATTAATCAGATTTAGTTGTAGCTTTGAGCACCAGTCACGTGTCTGACCGTATTTAAAAGTTCGAGAGCCGGAAGCATTAGTAGCAATATTACCACCAATGGAACTATTTTTTTCAGTTGGATTTGTAGGATAAATCAAATTAAGAGGATTTAGCTCGGCTTCAAGTTCAAAAACCTTTACGCCGGGTTCGACTATTGCAATGCGTTTCTTTTCGTCAATATCAACTATTTTATTCAAGCGTTCATAAGAAATAACAGCTCCTTCAAGCGGCACGCAGGCGCCAGTTAGTCCGGTTTTACTGCCAGCCGGAGTGAGCGGGGTGCCTTTTTCCCAACATTCTAATGCGACATCTCGTATTTCTTCAATGCTTTCCGGAATATATACTTTTTCAAGATTTCCGTGTAAATTAGAGGCGTCTGTCCTAAATTCCTCTAAAAAATCATTTTCTGTTTTGATAATCATAAATCACCATCTATATTCGTTTAATAAATTCAAAATGAATGTTTCTTGTTATATTTTTTGAATCTTTGAAGTGAATCAGCAAATCTTTAAACTGGAATTCAAAAGTAAAACCGCTTGTTATTGGAATACGAAGCGAGGCATTGAGCATTCCCTTTTTGGAAAGATACAGGTTTTCATTATCGTCTAAAGTGGCGTTGAATTCCACATTTAACGATGCGTAAGTATGAATTGACTGCTCAAATCCAACGTAAAAATTGACTGCTTTGTCTTTAGGTTCAAAAGAATAATTAATTCCACCGTGCAGAGCAGAATTTCCTAAAGCCCATTTGTAGCTCTTGCTTAATGAAATGAAGGCGCCGGGAGATTGGATTTGATAGCGTTTTTCGTTTTTATTGAAATCGCCAACTCCCTGAGTATTTATTCCAATAGCAATAGCCGGAAATGCGAGCTGCTCATTGATTATTCTCCATCTTACCTGAACGCCGGGATAGTTTTGAAAAACAAGCTCTTCATCGGAAATCAGATTAGTAACAGAGTAGCTTATTCCAACCATAAACTGATTGAAGGGCGAAAAAATCAGTTCAGCAAGGAAACCACCACCGCTATAAACAGAGGAATTTATATCGAAAAAACTCTTGGGAATTACGCCGGCAGTGGGCATATCAACGATGTAAAGCGTTTCGTATTCTGCATTTGCACCAGCGGTGCTTTGGGCTTCACTTTTTTCCTTTGTTATTTGAAAAAAAATGATTAGTATTATTATATAATAAAATGTTTTTTTCATAATTTAATAAATCCTATTTATAATGCAATATACAAAAACATTATCTAATAATCTTAAAAAAAATGTCGGAAAATTACTGACAAAGCAAGGTAGATATAAAAGCCGGCAGTTCATTGCAGAAGGTTTTTTAATCAATCAGGAGCTTTTAAATTGTGAAAGCAACTCGCCGGAATTTGTAATAATTTCCAAACAATGCGATGACGAAACGCTAAGTTTATCGAAAAAATTCGCAGCAAAAGGAATTGATGTTTTTGAAGCTGAGCAGAATGATTTCGAAAAACTGTGCGATGCTCAAACTCCGCAGCCAATTTTAAGCGTTCTGAAAATGAAAGATGGAATTATTAATAAAAGTGAAAACTTCATTGCTCTTGATGGCATTGCAGACCCCGGCAATCTGGGAACAATTATTAGAACAGCCGACTGGTTTGGCTTCAATAATATTTTACTTGGGAAAAACTGTGCTGACCAGTATAATCCCAAAGTAATCCGCTCTACTATGGGTTCGTTCTTCCATTGCAATATTTTATTTGATAATGATTTGGCTGAATTTATTCTAAAAAATTATGAGAATATTGAAATATTTGGTGCAACTCTTGAAGCAAAGTTGGATATGGAAAAGTGCGTACCTAAAGAAAAATTCGGTATTATTATAGGAAGCGAATCTCATGGAATATCGAAAAACATACGAAAAATAATAGATTTTGAATACAGGATAGGGGGGAGTGGTAAGGCAGAATCCCTGAATGCATCAATAGCTGCTGGAATAAGCATGTATTGGTTTGGGCATTTAATTGGTAATTGTTAATTATTAATTGTTAATTATTTTTTACCAATGACTAATGACAAATAACTGAATCTCTTTTGTCTTTGAACTGTGATTAACCTTATTTCCTGATTATTCTATTCTTGATTAATCAAGCAATCCAGTAATTTTTCTAATCAAAGTTCTGGCTTCTTTTTTTCAGTTATACTATCAGTTTGCTGCTTTTATGACTTAAAAACTAAAATTTTGAAGGAATTTTTTGTCTTCGAACTTTGAATTTTGTGATTTATTTAATGAAGATGATTATTTTTTGTTGATTATTCTTTTTTTCAAAATCAAGAAATTAAAATCTGGGTCATTCTGTAGGGAACGCAAATTTGCGTTCCCTACAGAATTTTATTGCAAATTCTTTTTATGTTGAATTTTGGAAGAAAAACATCGTAGATGTGTTATCTTAGTAGAAAAGCAAAAACAATAAATAATTGAACTCCTTAGGAGTGATATCATCTCTACGAGATTTTTTCCGATGGCGTTTTCATATCTATTACGATAACGCAACTAAGTTGCTATGTTTAAGTCATACTATCATTAAGAAATGATAGCATGACAAGAAGAAGTCGTACTATCAGCTTGCTGGTGGTATGACTGGAAAATCTATTTCAATAAGCTAATATGGTTTTTCAAACTGTTTTATTTTTCTACTAAGGTTTATTATTTAAATAAGGTTTTATTTTTGAGAAAGAAACCTTATTTTTTTTTTAACATTAGTAGAAAAAGAACCCGATATACATTAAACCTTATTAGCTTATTTCTCTTCTTTTAGTAATATCAGCAGTTTTATGTTAATATAACTGGAAAATCACACTTCTGTATTTCTCAAAAGTTGAATTTCATTACTAATATCCTTTTAATTCCTACTTAGTACTAAATCATTTTCAACAATTTTTTTAGATAGTTTTTTGAATTATTATTAATTTTGCGATTGGAACGATTAATATGCTTAAAATAGAAAGGTAGAATGAAAGAAATTACAATTTATACTGATGGTTCAAGTTTGGGCAATCCCGGACCGGGCGGTTATGCTGCAATTTTGATATATGGTGATTATAGAAAGGAAATATCCGGCGGTTTCCGCTTAACTACAAATAACAGAATGGAGCTAATGGCTCCGATTGAGGCATTGAGTTTAATAAAAAAAACTGGTGAATATAGCATTACAATACACACAGATTCAAGATTACTTGTCGATACTATTAACAAGGGCTGGCTAAAACGCTGGCAACAAAACAACTGGATGAGAAACAAAAAAGAAAGAGCGATGAACATTGATTTATTAGAACTCTTGTCGAATCAATTAAAAATACATAATGTAAAATTTGTTTGGGTGAAAGCTCACGTCGGTCTCGAGCTCAATGAGCGCTGCGATTTACTTTGCAAGCAAGCTGCTTCTGGAAACGATTTGCCAATAGACGAAGGTTATGAGAAGTTTAATACTAACAATAGTTATAAATATTAACAGATTTACATACTTAGAACTCCTGATGCCTCGTAGTTTGTTCTTTCGCATATTTTATAATAATAAGTTAAATTTTAAATGAGTACTTTCATTAAGTCATTAGTTATTTGTCATTAGTCATTAGTAGTTATACACTAATGACCAATGACTATTAAAATACTTTTGCTATCTGCGAAATTATTCTTTATGAGGCAATTCGTCAAACTCCTTTATTCTAGTTATGGTTCAGGAATTCTGAACTAATAGCAGTTAGCCGAAAGCTGCCAGCTAAAAGCCGTTCTTTTTGAAAAATCTTAATGAATAATAACCATTTTGTTAATTACTTGCTCAGTGCCAAATTTTAAAGTCAAATAATAAACCCCGGTAGGCAAATTATTGGAATCAAAAGAAAAACTATGTCTGCCAGAGTTTTCGTAATAATTTGTATATTTAGAAACTTCTTCGCCTTGCAAGGAAAATAACTGAATTTCAGCAATACCAGAATTTGGAATAGTAAATTCAATATTTGTAATATTACTGAAAGGATTTGGCTGGTTCCATATTTCAAGATTTGTTGCATTCTCATCAATCATTGCTTTTGCAAACAGAATTCCATCATTTGAATACACTAATTTAGCAGTACTAACTTTGTCAATTATATTTTCGATATTATGAGCACTCATTTCAATTAGCGAATTTTTCTGTTTTACTTTTATTTTCAAAGACTCATTATCAAAGGCGCCGTCCTTCAATTCAGTATATTCATCATCACCCCAAACCTGAATACCAACCATACTATTTTGCACAAAACCGACACCGACCAACTTGTTTTCTTCATCGAAAACATTAATTTCAGTTCCATCGTTAAGCATTGGAGTTTCAAGAATCAGGACTAAACTTCTGCCAGTATTTTTGAAATTTGATGATACTTTTTCAATCATTAGATTTTGATTTTCCACAAAAATGCTTTTTTGCGATGAATTACTTGGATAAGTAAGAACATCAGCTTGAGATAAAAAGAAATAGTAAGCTTTGCCGGGCAACATATTTCCAATAGTATTAATATTCCAGGCAGGAGCATAAATACCACCTGCACCATTTTTTACAACAACAATGCTTGGAGTGATGCTTTCAAGAGCATTAACGATATTCATTGGAGAATTTCTCAAGTATGATAGCAAGTGCCAGCCCTGAATTAAATTTATAGGATTTTCCTCCGGATTGTTTACTATTCCATAAATGCTTAAAGTAGCATCGCTATTCATTGATACTAAGTATCCATGCTTTAAATTCCAGTTCTGAATTGTATTTATTTCATACTGGGGAACATATAATTGTCCATAACTGTTTTTCATAATCCGTATATCTGTTTCAATATCACTTAGAAGAACTTCAATATCTGGATTTTCTGGATTAATGTAAGTTGAAATATAATTCCAACCTGTTGAAAGAGCGATATTATGAGTATCCCAAAGAACCGGAGTAGTAGTAAAAGAAAACGGAGCTGACCAGTTACCGCAATAACTAATATCGCAGGGTTTTACTCTCCAGTAAAAAACTGTATTATTTTCTAAACCACTTACATTGAAAAATGCTTCCTCTATTCCGGTTTGTTCTAAAATTAAATTTGCAAAATCTGGGCTCGTTGCAATCTGAAGATTATAAGATACTGCACCTTCAGAATCGCTCCAGCTTAGTTCCGGATTTGTAGGAACATCAATTTCTTCATTTTCGGGAGAATATAGAATCGGAGTAGAAAGATAATTTAACCAATCACCTCTCCAAAGACCTCTGCCATAAGTAGCAGCGAACAGCTTTCCGACAGAATAATTTATTTCTAATTCAGAAACCACAACATTAGGAAGTTGGTAGGTATAATTTATCCAGCCATCAGTAGTTAAATCGCGATAAAAAATACCTAAATCGGTTGCAATATACAGCCGGTCCGGGGAATTTTTTTGATAAAGAACGTAATTAACTGGCATATTTGGGAGCTGTTCTGAAATATTAGTCCAGCTTGCACCTCCATTATTTGAATAATACACTTTGCTGTTTGGTTCGAATCCTGAGCGGGTAATCCAAATTTTGTTTCCATCGAATTGATGAATTGCAACACTTGATAGGTTACCATAGAAAGGCAGATTAATTTCATTCCAATTAGAACCGCCATCAGTTGTTCTCCTTAGCCAGTTGCCAGTACCAGCGTAAATGTAGTTAGGATTTGTTGGGCAGAGTTCGAGAATAGTAATAGTATTACCGGGAAAACCATTTGATATAGCAAACCAGTCGCTTCCACTATTAGTAGATTTCCAAACATTTTGGAAACCGGCATAGAAAATATTTGGATTTATCGGGTCTTGTGTATATGGAGTAATCCAATCGCCACTTTCACCGCCTACTTTATTTGAATATAGCCAATCAGAAAAGGAATTGCCACCATTGGTTGACCTTGCAACATTGCCATTGTAAGAAGAAGTATAAAGTATATCTGAATCTTCATAATTAACGAGCTGCTCCATTCCATCACCAGTTGTTTCTAATTCTACCCAGTTCCCATCATTAACAGCCCATGAGCTATTATCTTGTGCTCCAGCAAGTATTAATTCAGGGTTAGTAGCAGAAACACCAATACGATAAAACTGAGTAATTGCCATATCGTTTCCAATCCACTCCCAATCAGTTCCAAAGTTTGGAGTCCTGTAAACTCCGCCGTCGTTGCCTACATAAAGAGTATCGGTATCAGAAATTGAAAAAATATAATGTTGGTCTGCATGAACACCCGGAGTTCCGGTTCCGCTATACCAGTAAGTAATTCGCGACCAATTTGCTCCACCATTTTCAGATTTCCAAAAATTAACACCACCGACAATAACAGTTTCAGCGTCGTCTGGTTCCACGGCAATGCAAAGGTCATACCAGCCCTGCCCACTATCTCCAGTGCCAAAAAAAGTACTATTTAAAAGATTTGGCGAATTTGAGCGTAATTCAAAATTTAATCCGCTATCAATAGAACGATATACGCCGAGTGAGCCACCGGAATTATTAGCAAAAATCACATATACATAATTTGTTTGAGAAGGAGCTACTGCGATTCCAACTCTTCCAGCGTTTTCTGTAGGAAGACCAGCCGTGATTTGTGTCCAATCTACTCCATTATTCGATGAACGATAAAAAGCACCGTTTCGGGTTCCTGCGTAAACGTAGCTGAAATCATTTGGTTTGAATTTCAAATCAATGAAACTGCCATCAGTTTGGACTTGGGTCCAGTTATTCCCAGCATCAATTGAACGCCAAATCCCGTTATTTGTTGAAACAATAAGTGTATTGGGTGATAATGGATTTATCAAAATTCTGCTAATTGTAACAACTTCTGCCTGAGTGAAATTTAGTCCGGTTGTGTTCCAGGTTATACCGCCATCAACAGATTTTAGTAAGCCGATAGAATATCCTCCAATCCAGCCGACATGGTCGCCGGTTGCAATATACATAATATCAGTATTTGCTGGATTAATGGCAATATCAGTAACTCCCAGATTAAGTAATTCATCAGTATCTGAGAACCATGTTTCACCTCTGTTGGTAGATTTCCAAAGACCGCCACCAGCTGAGCCAGCCCAAAGAATATTTGTATTATTTGGATTGGCTACTACTGTATTTACTCTCCCTAATCCCCAATATCCTCCGCTTGAAGTGTTTGGCCCTAAAGATTCCCACATTGGGTCTTGCATTATATCTTTTGTTTTTGTAGAACGACTTATTTCTAGATATGCTTTTAAGAGTGCATCTGGAGCAGGCAAATTACCGCTTTTATCTACTCTTTGGCTCCAAAACCATTCCCAACGCTTAAATTGTTTATAACCAACACCTTTTGGTATTGTATCAAAATTCTTAAAATAATTATAAAATGCTTCCTGCATTTTGAAAAGATTTCTTTCTTCACCTTTATTTAAATTGTTTAGCCATTCTTGTGAAAGCAATGTAAAAGGTAAAAATATCAGAATTATTATAGGTATAATTTTATTTTTCATAAATTTCCTTAATTTTATTTACAAATATCTAATGTAAAACGATTATATTGATTTTTTATTTAATAGTGAGAAAGAAGATAGTTGTGAATTGTTATCTTATAGCCATACGAACAATAAGTTGATATCATTGCTAAGAATTTTTAAATATTGATAAATTCCATTTTTAATTACAAATTGGAAAGGAAAGAAAATAGATTTCCAACATCTCGGAGAGTTTGTGCAAAAACTAAATTTTTTGATAATAAATGTCAGATAAGAATGATTGACCTACTTGAATTATAATAATTTCAGAACTCTTGCCCCCTTGTAGTTTGTTATTTCGCATGCTTGTCATTTCGAACCCCCTGATAAAGCAAGACCTTTATTTAAATGGAGATGACA
>DAIOVK010000009.1:0-17396 GCA_036759045.1 Kapaibacterium sp. (SeqCode)
CTTTTTTCTTATTCATATTTTTTAGAATAAAAGCAGCATCTCTTTCTTCAATTTGTTCTAAAATTTTAGCGACCTCATCGGGATTAGAATTATTATATATTTTCGCGAATTCAGTGAAGTTTTTTGTTTCTAAAGAATCGTATTTTTTGGAAAGCCATCGTTCATAATCTTCAGTGCGTTTTTCAAGAAGTTTAACCTGATTTTTTGACTTTGTTAAATCAGAATAAAGCACTAAAATTGAATCATTTAGCTCTTTATTAAGTGTATTATTTGATTTGCTTGTTTCGGCAATTTTTTTAATGCTGTCTTTGGAAATGGAATACTTCTTATATAAATCAAGCATTTGTCGATTTAAATTGAAGATAGCATTTTCCAAAGAATCCTTCTTTAAATTTAAAATATCATTAATCAAAGATTGATTTTGATACTCATCTATTCTTTCTTTTGAAATATAGACTTTGTTAATAAGTGGAGGTAATGCTTGCTTTTTGAGCTTTTCTTCTTCTGTTAGTTCATCATTGGGTTCAACGCCAAGCCATTCAGGGAAAAAAGAATAAACAACAAATAATGAAGTAAAAGCTAAAATTAACGTTAATGAAAACGTAATTATTATTATTATTAGTTGTTTTTGATTCATTGTTACTAACTCACCTTATGCAATTCCAATTTATGATTTAAAAAGTTAAACAGATTCGTTATTATATTTATAACCCAAGTACTATTCCCCTTTTGAGAGCAGGGCTGATACGTTCTTTGAATCCACTTGTTTTATTCCCCTCTTGAGAGGGGATTAAAGGGGTGTGTTCTTTTTTCCTTATTTAAAATGTACTTTCTGAATAAAGAGAAAAAATATGCTAATAATAGTTTATCTCCTTGATATTGCTTCAGATGTAACAAGTAAAAAAGAACACACCCCTTTGTCCCCTCTCAAGAGGGGAATAAGAAAGGTGAGATTATCATAAAAATTATGGATAAAAATGTATCATTCTTTCAGATGCTGGTAATTCTTTAATAAAATTAAAGAGCCAAGCAGTCCTCGCAATCAAAAGAATGATACTTTATTCTTTATCTATAATTTCGAAGAACGGATGCTCACGCAAATACTTATCATTTCTTTTTGCTGTTACCTGCCAGCTTACTTTTATGTTTGGTTCATCTGTTTTTATAGTAAACTTATTATTATTATTAATTTCCTCAAAAATAATAGCTCTGGCAAAAGAAGCACCCACAATAGTTAATTGATAGCGAAAATCTAAGTTAATCTCGTTAAAGTAGTCCGGCAAAGTAATAGTTGCAAGACCTTCAGTATTAGTCATTACATTTCCGGAATACTGGTTTAATACTTCATTGGATTCAATAGCAGCGTGAACAAGGTATTTATCTGTTTGTGTTGGATGCTCAATCAAAAAGTTTTTTGTGCCTGTTACGTTCAGATTGCCAGACACATTAGCATTTCCAGTTACATTTGTATTGGAATTAAGTTGAATGTTTCCAGTTGGGCTAGTATTAATACCTACATCATTATACCCCAAAACCATGTTTGCTCTATCAACGCCATTATAAGTTTGATATCCTACAATAAATCCTGTATTGTCCCAAGTGGGACCGACATTGCAAACTGGAGCGCCTGCTGTAGGGAAATATCTGCCAACAGAAAATCCAGTCGGAGTAGTTTGAGTAGTAATTCCTGATTGACTGCCGTCCCAAGCAGAAACCAACTGACCATCTGGACTGAATAAACCGCCATTTATCAAACTTCCATCATCATTATATCTATATACTTTATATCTACCATCTGCTAGATGTTCTGTCTTTTGCTTTAAAATATTATTTAAATATTCTTTTTCAACAGATTTAACTTCCAAACTACTATTATTATGATACGTAATTAATTCTTTTTTTCTTGTTCCGGAAGTTGCATTAGTAATTTCAACCAAAACAGTAGATTCTTCATTCACAAAACTAACTTCTCTTGAAATTCTTTGCCCATCCCAGTAATTTTCTATAAAATTCCCATCAGAAGTTGTACCTGAAATTTTCTTAGTCTTAGGTGGCTCAGTAGAACCCAGAATATATTCTGTTTCAGTTGTTTTTAACATTACATTTGCAATGCCATCAACATTTGCCGGCTCTTTATAAAGAGTCTGTGTTTTTGAATAAACAGTAGTTTGATTTTCTCTTTCGATAAAATTTTCTGTAGTTATTGTATATTCATTTTCAGAATTAATAGTAGTTTCTGCTTTGTATATGTCATTATTAGAAAACCATGATTCTTCAATTAAATTGCCATCGTCACTTACTGTTTTTCTATAAACCAAATTATCATTATTGTCATAATCCCATTGTTCTATACCACGTTTTTTTGAATATGAACCGTCTGGATTTCTTGTAGTTGTAGTTGGAGGAGATTGCACCTTCATTTCATACCAAACAGTATCATTGTCCATCATCTTGAAAGTTCCAGTATTAGGATTGAAAACCATTCGTGTTATGCCAAGGGAATCTTTAAGAACAATAGAATCGTTTACGATTATTCCAGAAGTTCTTGCAGAATAAAGCGAATAAGGGACAGCGTTTAATTTTATTCTTGGGAGTGGAGTAGATTCGTCAATAGTAATTTCAAGCCAGTACTGCTTATCGAAATCCAACTGAAGAGGTGTTACTGAGCCAAGTATAATATTAGCCAAACCATTGTTAATACTATGGTTTTGATGCAGTTCAGTCCAAACCGCAGTTCCGCCGGTAGCTGCTTCAAATAGCTTTAAAGTCAGATTTACCTGTTCATTAAGCAGATTTCCTTCATTATCCTGAATTATTCCCTGCCAGCTAATTGTTTGTGGAACTTGGGAATATAGAAACAATAATGATAAGAAAAAAGTAAATAGTAGTATTACAAATCTTTTCATATTATAACTCCAATTTTATTATGAAATATTTTTTTCAAAATTATAACTCACCTTAAACATTTCTCTTTTGAGAAATTAAAAAGTGTAGTGTTGATTCGTCCTTTGAATACACTTTTCTTATTCCCCTCTTGAGAGGGGCAGGGGTGTGTCCTTTTTCCTTATTTAAAAAAATCTTTCTGAATAAAGAGAAAAAATATGCTAATAATAGTTTATCTCCTTGATATTGCTTCAGATGTAACAAGTAAAAAAGAACACACCCCTTTGTCCCCTCTCAAGAGGGGAATAAGAAAGGTGAGATTATCATAAAAATTATGGATAAAAATGTATCATTCTTTCAGATGCTGGTAATTCTTTAATAAAATTAAAGAGCCAAGCAGTCCTCGCAATCAAAAGAATGATACTTTATTCTTTATCTATAATTTCGAAGAACGGATGCTCACGCAAATACTTATCATTTCTTTTTGCTGTTACCTGCCAGCTTACTTTTATGTTTGGTTCATCTGTTTTTATAGTAAACTTATTATTATTATTAATTTCCTCAAAAATAATAGCTCTGGCAAAAGAAGCACCCACAATAGTTAATTGATAGCGAAAATCTAAGTTAATCTCGTTAAAGTAGTCCGGCAAAGTAATAGTTGCAAGACCTTCAGTATTAGTCATTACATTTCCGGAATACTGGTTTAATACTTCATTGGATTCAATAGCAGCGTGAACAAGGTATTTATCTGTTTGTGTTGGATGCTCAATCAAAAAGTTTTTTGTGCCTGTTACGTTCAGATTGCCAGACACATTAGCATTTCCAGTTACATTTGTATTGGAATTAAGTTGAATGTTTCCAGTTGGGCTAGTATTAATACCTACATCATTATACCCCAAAACCATGTTTGCTCTATCAACGCCATTATAAGTTTGATATCCTACAATAAATCCTGTATTGTCCCAAGTGGGACCGACATTGCAAACTGGAGCGCCTGCTGTAGGGAAATATCTGCCAACAGAAAATCCAGTCGGAGTAGTTTGAGTAGTAATTCCTGATTGACTGCCGTCCCAAGCAGAAACCAACTGACCATCTGGACTGAATAAACCGCCATTTATCAAACTTCCATCATCATTATATCTATATACTTTATATCTACCATCTGCTAGATGTTCTGTCTTTTGCTTTAAAATATTATTTAAATATTCTTTTTCAACAGATTTAACTTCCAAACTACTATTATTATGATACGTAATTAATTCTTTTTTTCTTGTTCCGGAAGTTGCATTAGTAATTTCAACCAAAACAGTAGATTCTTCATTCACAAAACTAACTTCTCTTGAAATTCTTTGCCCATCCCAGTAATTTTCTATAAAATTCCCATCAGAAGTTGTACCTGAAATTTTCTTAGTCTTAGGTGGCTCAGTAGAACCCAGAATATATTCTGTTTCAGTTGTTTTTAACATTACATTTGCAATGCCATCAACATTTGCCGGCTCTTTATAAAGAGTCTGTGTTTTTGAATAAACAGTAGTTTGATTTTCTCTTTCGATAAAATTTTCTGTAGTTATTGTATATTCATTTTCAGAATTAATAGTAGTTTCTGCTTTGTATATGTCATTATTAGAAAACCATGATTCTTCAATTAAATTGCCATCGTCACTTACTGTTTTTCTATAAACCAAATTATCATTATTGTCATAATCCCATTGTTCTATACCACGTTTTTTTGAATATGAACCGTCTGGATTTCTTGTAGTTGTAGTTGGAGGAGATTGCACCTTCATTTCATACCAAACAGTATCATTGTCCATCATCTTGAAAGTTCCAGTATTAGGATTGAAAACCATTCGTGTTATGCCAAGGGAATCTTTAAGAACAATAGAATCGTTTACGATTATTCCAGAAGTTCTTGCAGAATAAAGCGAATAAGGGACAGCGTTTAATTTTATTCTTGGGAGTGGAGTAGATTCGTCAATAGTAATTTCAAGCCAGTACTGCTTATCGAAATCCAACTGAAGAGGTGTTACTGAGCCAAGTATAATATTAGCCAAACCATTGTTAATACTATGGTTTTGATGCAGTTCAGTCCAAACCGCAGTTCCGCCGGTAGCTGCTTCAAATAGCTTTAAAGTCAGATTTACCTGTTCGTTGAGCAAATTCCCATCACTATCCTGAATTATTCCCTGCCAGCTAATTGTCTGTGGAACTTGGGAGTAAAGAGTGATAAATGATAAGAACAAAATAATTTGTATAATTTTTTTAATATAATCTCCTTTTGTATTTTTTTGTATTTTTAGTATGTTATGAATATTACAAAAATAAATTTAATCAAGTATTTTATTAATACAAATTCTTTTTTGTAAAAAATTAACAATTCTTGGTTTTTTTTACAAATTTTTACAAATTTTTACAAATTTTCTTTGATATAATACATTTATTTTATAATTTAATTTTTGTTTGAGTATAATTAAGGAACATAATGATTTTTAAATACAAATTTGAATATGAACAAATAAAATCACACAAATCTTATAGGAATATTATTAGTATAATTGTTATATTTATATTATCTTGCACTAATAATGTATTTTCGCAATCATATATTGATAGTTTGCTAAAGATTTCTGAATCAAAAGATATAAACACAAAAGCAATGGCATTAGCAAAACTTTCTGAAAAACTTTCTGAAGCCGGCGATTTGAGAAGTTTAGATTATGCACAACAATCTTATGAATTTATTGAGCAGATAAAAGACAACAACTCTATCGCTCTAATTTTTAAAGCGATGGGATTGGGATACGATTTGAAAGGATACTATTCTGCTGCTCTAAACTATTACCTTAAAGCTCAAACTATTTTTTTTAAAGAGAATAATTATTCGGAATTACTTACTACATTGAATAATATTGCTATAATTTATACTAATCAAGGTAATTTAATCAAAGCTAATGAATACTATCTTAAAGAATTGGAATTTGCCGAGAAATTAAAGGATTCTTTGTCTATTGCTGTTAGTTATAGTAACTTAGCGCATATCCAGTATCAATTGAATAATTTGGAAAAAGCATATAAATACTTAAATAATTCTTTAGAAATTTGCAAACTTAGAAATGATTTTTTTGGTATTGGACTGAATTATAATAATTTAGCTGAAATGGAATATGGTCAGAGAAATTTAAAAAAATCTGAAGAATACATTTTAAATACAATTAAATATCAGGAAAAAGCTGGTAACAAATTTGGTATGTCCAGTGCTTACAGATTTTTAAGTAAAATCCTTTTAGAAAAAAAGGATTATAACGGAGCAAAATTTAACATGGAAAAAGCTCTCAGCATTTTTGAAACTACTGGCAATAAATTTGAAATAGCCCGTACTTTAGCTTCAATAGGTGAATACTATTCTGAAATTAAAGACTATAAAACTTCAATAGAATATTTCGAAAAAGCAATCAATATTTGTGAAGAGGATAATTTTATTTTAGCTCAGGTCGATTACTATGAAGTACTTTCAAAAACACACTCTAAAATTGGTAACTATAAAAGTGCTTTAGAATATTACGAAAAGCATGCTATACTAAAAGATAGCATCTTTAAGAAAGAACAAACAGACAAAATTGCCGAATTAAATATTATTTTCGAAAATGAAAAAAAAGAGCAGGAAATTAAAAGTTTAAAGCAGGATAAAGAAATAAAGGATGCTCAAATTCTGTTCTTTATTATTATTACTATAATTATTGTCGCTTCCCTTTTCTTTATAACAATTCTTTTTATTAAAAGGAATATAGCATACAAGGCATTATTAAAAAAGAATTTAGAAATTTCCAACAAAGAAGAAGAGTTGAAAAAGTTGAAAGCTAATGCCAATATTATTAATGAAAAACCTATAACTGAAATAAAAGAAGAATTTATTTCAAATAAAGCACTTGAATTTCAATCTCAGGAATTACTAAACCATTTGACTGATGCATTAGATAATAAGAAAGTTTATTTAGATAACAAACTGACAATTGATTCTCTTGCTGATATGCTTTATACAAACCGCACTTACCTTTCTAAGCTCATTAATGATGTTTATGACAAAAACTTTAATAATTTCATCAATGAATACCGTGTTAGTGAAGCTATTAGTATAATTAAAGACGGTAGGTTCGATAATCTTACTCTTGAAGCAATTGCTTCAAAATGCGGTTTCAACAATAAAACTACTTTCAATACATTTTTCAAAAAAATCACTGGTATTACTCCTTCTTTTTTCAGAAAAAATATAAATGAAATTGAATTAAACAAAGAAAATGCTGCCTGAAAAGAGTAGATAAAATTTCCTTTTTCCTGCAGGTATCGGCTGTCAGCTATCGGCTTTTGGTCCTTGAGCGTAGTCGAAATGACGTACAAAGATATATTCAGAACTCCAGACCCCATAACGAAAATAAAGAAGTTAGGAGTCGCAACTTATTCTACAAGTAAGGTATTACCCAATGAATATAAAAATATACTTCCAGATGAAAAAGCACTAAAAGAATTAATGTAAATAAATGTTTAATTTTGTTATATTTGAAAGATTGAAGTAGAAAAATAAATATTCAATAAATATAATCTGTTGTTTAAAAAACTGTATTAAAACGTATTATTTTTAAAGAATTGGAGTAAATTATGCAAGCTGTTGAATTTGAAACATATATATCAGACGGCATTATTCATTTACCAATGGATTATACTGAATTAAAAAACAAAAGGGTAAAAGTTTCTCTATCCATTAAAGATTTAAGTGCTGGAAATTATAATAAGTTTGAATTATTGAATCAATTAAAAAAAGCACGGGACATCGGAACTTTTAAATTAATAGAGGATTCTGTTAAATGGCAGCAGGAAATATGAGATGAATGGGAATAAAGCAGTTTTAGATAGAAATGTTTTAATTGATGCCTCAAAAGGATTGATTAATTTTGATAGAATCATAAAAAATTTTGATTTTTTCAGTTCTATCTATTATACAAATAAAATATCGTTAAATTACTATGAATAATACAAAAGCAGAAGCAATCGCATTGATTGATAAAATGCCAGATAATTCAACAATTGATGATATTATTGAAGAATTGTATTTTAAAATTCAGGTTGATGAAGGATTGCGACAATTAGACAACGGAGAATATTTAACAAACGAAGAAGTGAAAGAAAGAATTTTAAATTGATTGAAAAAATTTGAGAGGTTGTTATGCAGACATATAGTTTTGATACAAAAATTTCTAAAGATGGAATAATTCAAGTTCCACTTTTAGAAGATTTTTCTGATATTGATGTTAAAGTAATTATTATTGCTAAACCCGATATTAAACCAAAAACCAATGTTCAGACCTTTTTAGATAAATGGTCTGGTTTCTTATCCGATGAAAATACTGATGACGCTAAATATAATTATTTAATGGAGAAATATGAATAATATAAATTTAGAGGGAAAAAAATAAAAATTAATAATACAAAAGCAGAAGCAATGGCAATGATTGATAGAATGCCAGATAATTCAACAATTGATGATATTATTGAAGAATTGTATTTTAAAATTCAGGTTGATGAAGGATTGCGACAATTAGACAACGGAGAATATTTAACAAACGAAGAAGTGAAAGAAAGAATATCAAAGTGGATTATAAAATAAGATGGACATCAAAAGCTTTTGAGAATTTAGATTCTATTTGCGAATTTATTTCAAAAGAATCTCCTTTTTATTCATCAATTACAGCTTCTAAAATAATTAGTCTTGTTGATAAATTATCAAAATTACCATATTCAGGAAGAATAGTGCCTGAATATAAAAACTATTAAATTAGAGAAATTTTATATAAGCATTTTAGAATTATATATAGAATAAGTGATAATATTGTTGAAATAGTTACAATAAGTCATACATCAAAAAATAAAATTATTCTATAGAAGTAAAATTATATGTTCTTTAAAAAAAAGCAAACTGATACAAACGCTACGCTGCTCACAAAATTGGGCTTGTTCACTACTACTGCTATCGTTGTCGGTGCTGTAATTGGCTCCGGTATTTTCAAGAAACCGGCACTAATGGCTTCGCAACTCGGTTCGGCTGACCTGTTGCTTGCAATCTGGGTAATAGCAGGTGTAATAACGCTTTTTGGTGCTTTGACAAATGCTGAAATTGCAAGTTTTATTACTGCTACAGGAGGCCAATACGTTTATTTTCAAAAGATGTATGGAAAATTCACTGCCTTCCTTTATGGCTGGGCAATTTTTGCTGTTATTCAAACCGGCTCAATTGCCTCAATTACCTATATTTTTTCCGAATATACAGAATTTTTCTTCCACCTGCCAAGATTTGCTCCGGACATAGAAAAAGGTGTTTATCTCTTCATTCCTTTTATTGGAAATATTTATCCTTTGGATAATATAGGAGTAAAACTTCTGACAATATTCGTAATCTTTTTCCTGACTATGGTAAACTATTTCGGAGTTGCTCTCGGAGGACGTGTTACTGGAGTTTTCTCAACTTTAAAAGTAATAGCTATTCTGCTCCTTGTTTTCATTGGATTTTTATTCGGCAATGGTTCTTTTGGAACAGTTGAAATCAATGGAATGGAAAAAATAGCAAGCAATCCTACCATCTTCGCCGGAATAATTGCCGCTCTGTCTGGTGCATTTTGGACTTATGACGGCTGGAATAATATTACTTACATTGCCGGAGAAGTAAAGAAACCACAAAGAAATATACCGCTCGGAATTCTTTTCGGAACTTTAATTGTTATGGCAGTTTATCTGCTGATTAATATAGCATATCTCTATGTTTTACCAATAGAAGAAATGGCAAAATCTACTTTGGTTGCCTCTGATGTAGCTCAAAGGGCAGTAGGACCGATTGGTGCAGCAATAGTCGCAGCTGCCGTAATGATTTCTACTTTTGGAACATCAAACGGAACGATTATGGTGAGCGCCCGCGTCTATTTCGCAATGTCAAAAGATGGTTTGTTTTATAATTCCATTGGAAAAGTGCACCCAAAATTCCGCACACCGTCAAACTCGTTGATTTTGCAGGCAGTATGGTCTTCCGTCCTTGTTTTAAGTGGCACTTTTGATATTTTAACAGATATGTTGATATTTGTAAGTTGGATATTTTACGGACTGGGAGCTTACGGAGTATTCATTTTACGTAAGAAAATGCCGGAAGTCGAAAGACCTTATAAAGTAATAGGTTACCCTTTTGTCCCAATTATTTTTATTTTATTTGCATTTATATTTGTAATTTTCACATTATATAACGATATTGTAAATTATATGGAAGGCAGAACTGAAATAATCAATTCTGTTTTTGGAATTTTTCTTGTTTTAACGGGAATTCCTTTTTATATTTACTTTTTGAAAAAAAACAAAAAAACTTAATTTATAAGTCAATAAAAAATAAAGAAAGATGAGGTAAAATATGGCATCATTAGTTCTTTCAATACACTCAAAAAACCCAGAGTTAAGGAAAATCGAAAAAGTCGTAGAAGCGTTACACGATGGCGCTGTAATTCTTTATCCAACCGATACCGGCTTCACCTTGGGCTGCGAACTATCGAATAAAGAAGCAATCAACCGAATAAGAGCCATACGAAAAATCCCCGATTCCAAGGCAATGACCTTTCTTTGCAACTCGCTTTCTAATATCGCTGAATTTGCAAAAGTCAGCAATACTGCATACAAAACAATTAAGGCATTAATTCCAGGTCCATATACTTTTATTTTGCCAGCCTCAAAATTAGTTCCCAAATTTGCTCAGGACCCTAAAAGAAATACAGCTGGTATTCGTGTGCCTGAAAATATTTTATCTCAGTTGCTGCTAAAAGAAAATGGCGCTCCAATTATTTCAATTAGTGCAAAAAATGATGAAGTTAGCCCAAACAGCACACCAGACGATATCGTAGAAATTTTCTCAAAACACGTTGATGTTGCTGTTCGTTCAGATACATATACTTTTGTCGGCGAATCCTCTGTAATTAATATGACTACAGATGAATTTCAAATCTTCAGACAAGGGGCTGGTTACGAAAAATTAGTTAACTTTCTGGAAGAAAATGAAGAAGAATAATGGAACACGCTGATATTACAATTATTGGCGGAGGCGCAGTCGGACTTGCTATTTCTGCTGAACTTTCCAGGCACTTTAAAAACCTAGTGCTGCTCGAACGACACTTTTCTTTTGGGCAAGAAACCTCCAGCAGAAATAGCGAAGTTATTCATTCAAGTATCTATTATTACAAAGGTTATTTGAAAGGAAAACTTTGCCTTGAAGGAAACGAAATTCTTTATGATTTATGCGCAAAATATAACATTCCTCATAAAAAAACAGGGAAATTAATCGTTGCTGTTAATGACGAAGAAGTTTCAAGAATGCCGGAGCTTTTTGAAACCGCAAAAAATAACGGGGCAAAAAACATTTCTATTCTTGAGGGAAAGGAAATCAATAAAATTGAACCAAATGTTACCGCAAAAGCAGCTCTTTATGCTCCGGAATCCGGAATAGTCGATTCTCACCAGCTTATGCAGTTTTATGAAGCAACAGCAATTAACAACGGTTGCAATATCGTTTATAATTCTGAAGTCAAAAGCATTACGAAAGTAAGCGATGGCTACGTTCTTGGTATAAGTACTTCAAATAGTGATATTTATGAATTTCACACTAAAATTTTAATAAATTCTGCCGGATTGGAATCCGGAAATATTGCTGCCCTTGCAGGTATGGATATTGACAAACTCGGCTATAGAATTAAATATTTGAAAGGAATTTATTACAGAGTAACCAAACAATTAGAAAAATATCCTCAAACATTGGTTTATCCATTTCCGCCTCAACCTTCGGTCGGAGTGCATACCTGTCCGGATTTAGCAGGTGGAATGCGGCTTGGACCACATTTTGTCTGGGTGGACAAAATTGATTATTCTATTGACGATACCTTCCATCAATATTTTTACGAATTTGTAAAATCTTATTTACCATTTTTGGAATATGACGATATTTGCCCAGATTCCACTGGCATTATGCCCAGAATTGATGGTTTCGGCATTCCTAACAAAGACTTTGTAATAAAAGAAGAAAGCGACAACGGATTTCCCAATTTGATTAATCTGATTGGAATAGAATCGCCCGGATTAACTTCTTCTGCTGCAATAGGGAAGATGGTGAAAACAATTATTAATTATTAATTATTAATTATTAATTGTTAATGGGTTATTGGGTTATTAGGGTAAAATTTCTTGACTTAAGACCACGCTTAGTTTGTTATTTCGCAATTAATATAGTTCTGATATAAAAAAAAATAATATTAACAAAAAGCTAATACATAACTTCATAATAAACTATGGAGATTAAGAGAGAAATTAATATTTTACGAGGAAAATCTCATACCCCCTTTATTTTCGTTATGGGGACAGGAGTTCTGAACATACTGAGATATTCCACTTTGTCAAGGAGTATATGTAAGAGCAAATTCTTATGAAGAGTGTAGGAGAGAATTAATTGATGTTTTAGAAGAATGGCTTTTAATTAGAATAAAAATAATTTAGAAAATCTAACAATTTGAGAGAACTAAATGTATCAATTGACAAGGAACGAACAGAAAACTATAGCAAGTATTGAAGAAACATATTATCTTCAACCAGCAATTAATATGATTAACAAGATATTATCATTAAGTAACAATCATAAAGAAAAATGGAAAGATATATTTAATCAATTATATGAAATTTTAACTGGTTCAAAAATTAGTGTTGACAAATTGCTTGAAAAAAGGAAAAAAGAAGGAATAATAAACGATATATCACAAGCAAGAAAATCAATTGCTGGAAACGCTTTTTCTAATCTTGTAGTTTATATTTTTCTCAATAATAAGTTACAAGGAAATATTAAACCAAATGTGTATATTACAAGCAAAAAGTCAGAAATAAAAAATTTTGATAATATAGCAACAATAAATATTGGAAATGAAACACAAAAGCCAGATGTTGACTTAATTATTTATACTGAAAAAGAAGACCAATCAGTTGATAAGTGCATAATTTTATCTTTAAAAACTTCTTTAAGAGAACGAGCTGGTCAAACTTATAAATGGAAGTTACTTATGGAAATAGCAACTTCAGATAATCCTATTAAGCAAAAATATGATATTGAATACAATCCCGATAATATGCCATTAGTATGTTTTGCAACTGTAAATTTCTATAATGAAATTAATAATCCACAACATAGAGGAATGTTTAAGTTTTTCGATAACTCATTTATTGGTAAACCAATAAATAACGATTTTATTTGTTCTCTTTCAAATTTGATTAATTATGTAAACGAAAAATTATGAAATACAAAGTAGAACGAAATACAAAATATGATTTTACTGGTCAATCTTATGCGAGTAAATACCCAAATTTACATCGTTATCCTGCAACAATGCTTCCACAAATTGGAATTGAACTTTTAAATGAATTTAATATAAAAAAAGGTAGAATGTTGGACCCTTATTGTGGCTCTGGTTCATCTTTTGCTGCTGGTTTGGAAGTTGGGCTAAATGAAATGTATGGTTTTGATTTAAATCCTTTTGCTGTTTTACTTACAAAAGCAAAATTCACAAAAATTGATGTTGATGATGCAAGAGATGCACGAAAAGAATTACGTAATAATATTTTTGAATTTTTAAAAGATGAAAATAATTTAAATAAATTAATACCTCCCCAAGTAACAAATCTTGATTATTGGTTTTCAAAAGAGGTAGCACAAAATCTTAATGTTATTAAGCACTTTATTTATCAGATTAAAAACGAAAATATAAAGCAGCTTTTTTTAATTCCTTTTGCAGAAACAGTAAGGGTTTGTTCATACACCAGAAATAATGAATTTAAACTTTTTAGGATAAAACCAGAACTGATAACAAGTTTCAATCCAGACGTATTAAGCATTTATTTCAGTAATTTGAAAAAAGTATTAAGTATTTATGAAATTGTTTATTACCCAAAACTTAAAAACAATGTAAAAGTTTCAGTTGAATATAAAAAATTTGAACCAAATGAAAACTACTTTGATGTTGTTTTAACAAGTCCACCTTATGGAGATAGTAGAACTACTGTTGCATACGGGCAATTTTCCAATTTTGCGAATGAGTGGATGGATATTAGTTATGCTCGAAAAATTGATGGTATGCTTATGGGAGGGAAAAAAACATCGTTACTTTATAAAGATGGTTTAATTGCAGATTATTTAATTGATATTTATAAGGTAGATAATAAGAGAGCGTTAGAAATTTCAGGTTTTTATCAGGATTTGGAACTGTCGATAAATAAAGTAGCTCATAGTGTAAAAGATAGTGGTTATATTATTTATGTAGTTGGGAATAGATTGGTTAAAGATATTCAACTGCCAACAGACCAGTTTATTGCAGAAAAATTTGAAAAAAATTCTTTTAAACACATAATTACTTATGAACGTCTTCTCGGAAATAAATCAATGCCGTCAAAGAACTCTCCTTCAAACATGGCTGGAATGAAAAAAAATACAATGACAATGGAATATATTGTTATTTGTCAAAAAAATAAGTAATTATTTTCATTAGTAAAAATAATTTTACAATATCAGAACTTCTGACTTAGTCTCGAAAATGAAAGAGTTAGGAGATTTGCCTCGTTAATAAGAATTTAGCAAATAAAGCAAAAAGCGGTCATTCCTAGGCGAAGTGAGGAATCTCACAAGCAATTGCTACCACAGAACTTGAGATTTCTCACTTCGTTTCGAAATGACACATTATCTGCGTAATTTGCGAAATTATTATTAACGAGGCAAATCTCTTAAATTCTTATTTTTCTTATAGAATCAGGATTTCTGTAATTATTAAACACAATATAAATCAAATTAATTAAAATGGAAATAAAAAAAATATTTGTAATTGGTGCGGGAACTATGGGAAACGGAATAGCACATTCTTTTGCTCAATACGGTTTCGATGTCCTTTTATATGACATAAATCAGCAAGCACTCATCAAAGCACTTGTAAACATTGAAAAAAATCTTAATCGTCAGCTAAAAAAAGATGCTATCAAAGAAAATGATATTAAGGCAACTTTAGAACGAATAAAGACAACTATTGATTTGAAAGATGCAAAAGATTCTGATTTCGTTATTGAAGCAGCAATTGAAAACAAGGTATTAAAATTTAATCTATTTAAGGAATTAGATAATATCACCAGTAAAGATGTAATTTTAGCAACCAATACTTCTACAATCTCAATTACGGAAATTGCAGCTAAAACAAGTAAGCCAGCTCAAATTATTGGTATGCACTTTATGAATCCAGTGCCAATGATGAAGCTTGTTGAAATAATATGTGGCTTGGAAACAAGTGAGGAGACTAAAAATTTAGTAAAAAGCATTTCTTTGAAATTGGAAAAAGTTCCAGTATTTGCTAATGATTATCCCGGTTTCATAATCAATAGAATTTTGATGCCATTTATTAACGAATCAATTTTCTGTGTAATGGAAAATGTTGGAACAATTGAAGCAATAGACAAGGCAGCAAAACTTGGTTTTGCCCATCCATTAGGACCGCTCGCTTTAGCCGATTTAATAGGATTAGATGTGGTTCTTGCAATAATGGAAGTACTCCATAAAGATATAGGAGACCCAAGGTTCAGACCAGCACCGCTACTGAAAAAATTGGTTGCTGCCGGCTACCTTGGTAGAAAATCTGGTAAAGGATTTTATGATTATTCTGTTGAGCCACCAAAGGCAGTAAAATTTAGTGATTAATGATTAGTGATTAATGATTTATACAAAACCACTAACAATAATTGTAATATAATCTGTCATTCTGGATCGCAGCGAAGAATCTCACAAGTTGTTGATACCACGAAGATAAAGATGTCCAACATCTTCGAGATGTAGGACGTCTGGCTTTTAACTTTTACAAAGTTCAGTAACTTTACGAAAGTAAAAAGATAAAGTCATGCTATCATCTTGTTGGTAGTATGACTGAAACCGGTATCCGTCATTTTGAGCGCAGAGAAGAATCTCACAAATATTAGTTACCACATAGCTTTTGATTACTCTCTTTTATCTGCACTTGACAAAGAAATATGATGTGCTTGTAAAAGCATTTCTTAGAACAATTAAATAAGCACCATGACTTAAATAATCGGTATTAAACTGATATTCATATCTTCCTATTCTCTGATAATCCCAGGAAAAAATGTTTTTAACTAAATTTCCGAAAGAATCGTAAATGTCAAGATTTATATAGGCATTATTGTTAATTTCGTATTTTATCGTAATGCTTCCTTCCTGAACAGGATTTGGAGTTACGGAAGAAATAATCAGTTTTCTGGGAAGTGGTTCAAAAGAACCATCAGCAATTTTATTTTCAATGGCTGTTCTTCTAACTATAGTATCAATATATCGAAGCTCATTTAGATTCTTTCCGCAAAATATGCTAAAAGCAACATTTGCAGTATCACCAATATTTAACCTAATTGGTCCGGCGCTTATAAGCATAGAAACGTCGGTAACGTTGGATTTTTTTCTTGAAATTCCATCAGTCATCATATACCATTTTTTTGAGTTAGAGAAGCCATCGTAAATACCCGGATTGCCGGGTTCCCAGCCATCGTTATCTATTGCAAAAAAGTTAATATTATTAGCTGAAAGCATATTAACTCCGATCCAGGGTAAAGTAGTATCTCTTATATTTCTTATATAACCAAATCCATAATTAAAATCGAAATTTACGAAATTATAAAGTCCGCTTGGACCTATATCCCAATCAAAAAATAATCCAACATAAATAGAGTCAGTATTGCTTTCTGAACTATTAATTATATCGTAACATAAAATAATAAAATCTTCCCGCCCGGCATCATTGAATTGATAAACTTTCTGTATAACATCAACTCCGGCATCCTCTTTTATTTTTTTATCTTTAAAAGATGAATATCCTTCAAAAGCAGCTATATCACCGGGATTTTTTATATCAAATCTCTCATAAGTTTTAAAGGATTCATCTTTAAAATTCTGATTAGAACCACGAGCTACATTGGAAATTCGTTTTTCTGAACGGGCAACAAGCAAACTTCCTTCATAGAGTAAATCCATACTACTTTTATAGTTAAATCCATCACCCTGATTGTTAGAGGGATAATCGTTGTAAGCAAGGTTGCCTATGCTATTGAATGTAACACTGATATTGTTGCCACTCATCGTCTTGTAGTTTGGATTTACATTAATTGGTATATATTCAGTATTGATTAATTGGTCATAATCGTAAATCTTTATTTTTAAATAAATAACATAATTGAAATCAACTTCAGTTGGTACAATAAAAGAAATAGGAGTAGAAAAACTTTTCTCTTCCATACTCATTAAAGTTCCAAGCTCAAGATTTGTATTAGTAAATTCAACCTCATAAAATGAAATAGCTGAAGCTTCAACTCGTGCATTTCCAACAGCTTTTAAGACATTAAGAAAATTAAAATACACATTT
>DAIOVK010000010.1:0-16422 GCA_036759045.1 Kapaibacterium sp. (SeqCode)
CGTGGTTTATAGATACCCGTTTTCACGGGTATGACACTTTTTAGAGTGGACTCATTAATGAATTGTTCACTCTCAAGATGGAAATGAGTAAGGTGAGTGATATAATTCAAAATTACTTCACTTTTATTCTTATTTCTACTTGTGAAACTCCTTCATCACTGCCGGGAAATGTTGTTCCAAGAGTATATACATTATTTTCCTGCTTTTTTAGTTTTGCATTTTCAATATTTTCAATTTCGAAATCTTTGCACCATACATTAAATTCAAAATCAAAGCTTTCTGTTCCTTCTAATTTAATTGTATAAATATGGTCTTTAAAACTTGTTTCAACGATTTTATAAGGTTCATATACATCTGAAAAATAAAATGTATTTAATGGTAAAACAGAAATTCCTTTAGTGTGGTAAACGTCAATAACGGTAACCGCTCTTAACAGTATAGGAAAATGTGGAATTAAACCATCTTCAGTTTCTTCAACGTTGGGTTTATAAGGAACACCGTTTATTACTGCTGTGCCAAAAATTGTTCCAAAAGGATAAAGCGGCTTGAAATCTATTTTCAGATGAGTTGTATCGTGCTTTTCAAAATAAAAACGAGTGCGTTCAGGTAATTTCAGCATTTTGAATATAATTTTATCTTTTCCGAACTGGTAATTTTTTATAATGGTAGAATCCCAATCTGCAGGAAAAAACGTAGATACTTTGATATTGTCTTCTGAAATGCTGTCAATATCAATTATATTTTTTATAGGAAAGTTAATCAATAAACTATCATCAGAATTTAAATCAACTGGATTATTATAGTTAAAACCTAAATCAGACGCTTCAGTTATGGATATATTTAATAAATCTAAACTTCTTTTTTTGATGAAAGCTTTTGTTCTTTTTTCATTAAAAATTTTAATAGGAGTAACGATAGTAAACGTGCTATCTAAGTACTTTTCCCAGTAATTACTCGTATTTTTTAAAATTGTTACTGGGTTTTCTTTGTACTTATTAAATTTTTCAACGGATTGAATAAAATTTCCTTTGAAATTCAGTTGTGAAAACACAAAATTGATTTTCTCATCTTTTTTTGGTTTAAAGGTGCAAATTGCTTTTACTGAGTTATTATCCTTTTTTTCAAATTTTACATCTTTTAAATGAATATTAGTTCCAATCGCATAACTCTTTTGATATTTCAAATAGTTAATTAGAATTGCGTTTAAAGATTTATCGTAACTGTATTCAATTTCTTTCTCAAAATTTTCAATATTCAATAAATTAAAATCAATTTCAAAAGAAAAGGAATAATCAAGAGTATCTTCTAAAAAACTAATATAGCTCAGATATGCAGTAGGAGTTTCAATATCATAGCTTATGGTTTCTAAATAGCTTATTTTATTCAGTTTTTGTATTTCCCTATAAAAAAAACTATTATTAATATTTGCACTTGAAATAGTAAATGAGCTTGGTTTTGTGTCTTCTAATCCGTTTCCAAATTCAATATCATGTATTTTTAATAAAGGAAATAAATTCAAAGCAAATAATTTTGAGTCAGTATTAAATCTGATTTCAGCATATTTTCCAGAATATAAAAAAACGCTGTTATCTTCTGCCGTCAATCCACAATAGCAGCAAAAAAAAAGCAAAAAAGCTAAGCAAGTAAAAATAATTTTTTTCATAAAGATTTTGAATTTAAAATTTTCAGGTTTATATTTACTTCATCAATAAATTCATTTAAAACATCTTGAATATCAATTACACCATCTTTTAATATTTCCCAATTAAGATTATGACTATAACCATGGAAAAAATAATGTCTAAACCTTCTATAATCATTAAGTTTTTGTATTAGTTTTTCATCAAAAACAAAAATAGATTCTGATTTTTTTGAAAACATATTAAGTAATTTTATATGCCAATCATTTCCAATTGGTACTGCTTGCTTTCTAAACTTGAGAAATCTTTTAAGAATATTTTCAACTCCATTATAAAACTGTGAAGCTAATCCTCCTAATGCTGTTTTATGAATATTGTTTGGTTCAATATTACTAACTGAATTTAATAAATAATTTATATCATTAGCAATTATTTTCATTGATTCTATATCAATTTCAATTTCTCTAATTAGATTTTGCATCGTATATAACCCTGCCATTTTCTTCAATGTATTCAATAAAAGGGGTTCTTGGCTGCATTGGAATTAAATCAACCTGTTTATTAAGCAAAGATTCTAAAGAAGCACCGAATCGGAAAAAACGTTTATCATTTAATCCATCACAAGCAAAATCGTAGTCATTGCAATCAAGTTGATGTTCTAATGATGAACCAAATTGAATCAATTTAATAACATTGAATTGCTTTGCTAAATCAATGATTTTGTTTATTAATTCCTTATCAAAATAGTTTTCTTGCATATTTTATCTCAATTTATTACAAATTTAAGATTTGTTTATTTTCTAATCAACTTTATTTATTATTCATTAAACATTTCTGATGAAAATATTACTTCATATTCCTTCAATCTCCAAACATAACCGCAAATTAAAGAAGAAATCATCTGCCTTGTAGTCATTATATCAATATTTCTTTTGAAAATATTTTTTAAATGGCTTTTAATTTCTTCAATTTTATCAAAATCTAAAGTATATTGAGCATCAATAATCAAATCAATATCGCTGTTTTCGTTTGGTGTACCATTATAATAGCTTCCAAATAAAGCAATAAAGTCAAGATTATACTTTTTCGCAGTTTCCCGAAAAACACTATAATCCAATAATTCTTTCGAGTTCATTTCTCAAGTCCTTTATATTCTGATGTGAGATTTCCCATAATAAATCTTTATCAATAGAGCCGTATCCGTGAACAATACGGTTTCGTAATGATTTTATTTTTGGTTTGTCATTTATTTCCAAATCCATTTTTCCAACTAATTCACCAATTTGGAGTAGAGCAAAAGCAATGCTATACTGATAATCATTATTTTCAAGAAATACCTCTTTTCTGTTTGTGAAAAGAGTATGTGTTCTATTGATATTATCAATATAATTTAAAATTGCAAGAATGATTTGTCTGTCTTTATTATTCATAAAATTATAAAATTAATTAAATATTAGTTATTAACAAATATAATAAATTTTTATTGTTTGTTTTTTATACTTAATTTTTACAGGTTTAAAGCTTGTTCTTCTTTCAAAGATGAGTTTGGAAAGGTGAATTGGTTTATAGTATGACTGTTATAAATTTATAGCCATACTATCAACTTGTTGATGGTATGACTGGAAATCAAATAAAATAAATATGTAAGCGTGGTCTTACTTCTGTCTGAACCTTGATTTACTTGATTTAAAGATTATATGATTATTTTTTCTTAATCAAGTTATCTTATAATCCTTATAATCAAGGTTCAAGACAAAAATAAATTTGCTTTGAATAAAAAATATAATTAATTTGGAATGTTGAAAATAACAAAATATTTGAAAGTGATGAAAAATAATTTTTTATAAAATTACTCGATATTAATGAAGATTAAACTTTAACAAGGTTTTAGTTCAAATCTTATGAAAGTAAAGGAGATAATAAAACTTATTGAGCAAGAGGGCTGGTCGCTTGAAAGAATCAATGGTAGCCACAGGCATTATTCACATCCTTTTAGAAAGGGAATTGTAACAGTTCCCGGAAAATTAAGTTCTGATGTCGCTATAGGAACATTAAAAAGTATTTATAAACAAGCTGGAATTAAGAAATGAAAAAATATATGATTATATTCGAAAAAACAGAAACCGGATATTCTGCATACTCTCCTGATGTTGATGGTTGTATAGCTGTAGGTGATACTCTTAATGAATGCAAAATAAATATGGAAGAAGCTTTAAACTATCATATTGAATTTATGCTCGAAAAAGGGTATGAAATTCCAGAGCCATCAATACTGTCAGTTGATTATATAAATATTAATGAAAGAAATGCTAATAGCCGAAGCTATGCAATGGCATAAAATAAATTTGCTTTATAGTAAAAATATAATTAATTTGAAATGTTGAAAAAACAAAATATTTGGAAGGAAAAACTATTTAAATATAGTGAAATAAACAATAAAAAATATTTTGAATTTAAATAAATTAATTTTATATTTGTATTAGCTAAAAGTATTTTAAAGTAAATAAAATGAAGACAAAAAACGCATATAAAGAAGCAATGCGTTATATAGAGAACGCAAGAGAAACATTGAAACTAGCAGGGAAAGATGGAAAGTTCTATGCAGATGAAAAGTATGTTAGAACTGCATCTGGCACAGCATATTCAGGAACGCTTGTTGCACTTGATTGCTTATTTGATGTAAAGAATATTCCTAAAAGAAGAGGAAGAAAATCCATTGATTATTATCAGGATAATTTAGGTAAAATTGATAAAAAACTATTAAAACATTTAAATACTGCTTATAGAGTTTTGCATCTTGAAGGATACTATGAAGGAGAAACTAAAATTCAAACTATTGACTCTGGTTTTGATAGTGCCATAGATATTATTGATTCTATTAAGCAATATTGCAAAAATGGGAATGGTGTAAGTGAATAAAAATAAATTTGCTTTGCAATAAAAAAATAAATTCAAAAACTAATAATTAAGGATAGTCATAATGGATTTCAGAGATCAAGTTAAAATTTTGTCCGATAGGGTAATAAAGTTAAAAGATCAGATACTAACAGAAGAAGCAACAAAAAATGCTTTTATAATGCCTTTAATGCAAGCATTGGGCTATGATGTTTTCAATCCTTTAGAAGTTGTTCCTGAATATGTAACTGATATTGGTACAAAAAAGGGTGAAAAAATTGATTATGCTATTTTCAGAGATAATGTTCCTACAATACTAATTGAGTGTAAACATTGGTCTAAAGATTTAAATTTACATGAAGGTCAATTATTAAGATATTTTCATGTATCAAAAGCAAGATTTGGAATTCTAACAAATGGTATTAATTATAAATTTTACTCTGATTTAGTTGAGCCGAATAAAATGGATGAGAAACCATTTCTTGAATTTTCAATTATTGATATGAAAGATAATCATATTGAAGAGCTAAAAAAATTTCATAAATCTTATTATAATGCAGAAAGTATCATTAATACTGCAAGTGAATTAAAATATACAAGCGAAATAAAACAATTAATTCACAAAGAACTAAATAATCCGACACCAGATTTCGTGAAATACTTTACTAGACAAGTTTATACTGGTATGATTACTTCAAAAGTACTCGAACTTTTTAATAATTTAGTTAAAAAATCAACACAACAATATATCAGTGACTTAATAACCGATAGATTAAAAACTGCCTTAACAAAGGAAGATGAAGCTAATACAGAAAATGAGAAAGCAAAAGTTGAACCAGAAGCAAATGAATCGAAAATAGTAACTACCGAAGAAGAAATAGAAAGTTTTTTAATTATTAAATCAATTTTAAGACAGAAAATTGATTATAAAAGGGTTTTTTATAGAGATTTCCAAAATTGTTTTTCAATACTATTAGATGATAGTATAAGAAAAACAATTTGTCGACTTTATTTTGGAAATAAAAAATTAATTGCATTTCTTGATGAAAATAAGAAAGAAATTAGATACGAATTAAGTTCAATTGATGATATTTATAATTATTCTGATATGCTTTTTAATGCAATTAATAATTTTGATTCTTCTAAATTAAAAGTGGATACTGTAAATATTACAGAGAATTGATTTTTCCATACTTACAAAAAAATGAATTCATTAAATCACTTGATGAATTTATCTTGTGGATAGATTAAACCTCAAAATAAACGCCATCCTTTCCTAAAGCGTGGTGTTTTCTTTTATCCTAATTACGTTATAACCTCATCCGATGACTTCCCAGTCATCGGATGAATTAAAAACCAAAAACGCCACCCTTTAGGTAATTTAAAATAATTCAATTTACATTTCGTTTTTTCAATTTTAATTAATTCTGATTGAATTTTATGGAAACCTTGCTAAAAGAAGATATCATAAACACAATATTATCAATGCCACCAACGGATAGAATAGAAATTATTGATAAAGTGTATGAGGATTTTGATTCGCATATAAATTCTGAAAATGAAAGGTTATGGGCGATTGAATCAGAAAAAAGATTAGATGATTTTTTTAATGGCTCTATTGCAGCAAAAGAAGCTGTGAATGTTTTTAAAAGAATAAATGAATTACAATGAAATTAAATGTTTATTTTTTAGAACCAGCTGAAAATGAACTTGTTGAAGCAGTAAATTATTACAATATGCAATCTTATGGCTTAGGTTTTGAATTTGCAATAGAAGTACAAAAAGCTATAGAAAGAATTATTCAATATCCAAACTCATGGTCGAAATTATCGACAAGAACAAGGAAATGTCGCTGTAATCGTTTCCCTTACAATGTGATTTATAGTCTAAAAGATGAAACAATTATCATCATTGCTATTATGCACACAAAAAGAAAACCAAATTATTGGGAAAAAAGAAATATAAATTAGAATAATACTTATCTACTCACCCGATGACTTCCCAGTCATCAGTTGAGTTAAAAACCAAAAACACCACCCTTTCCTAAAGCGTGGTGTTTTCTTTTTTCTATTTTTATAAAATAATATATTTTATTCTTCGTTTAAAATTTAAAGTATAAAAAATAAATAAATTTAAAATTATGAATGATGAAGTTTTATATAGCCAAATATCTACATTGCCTTTTAATTTAAAAAATGAATTAATTGATTATATGGAGTTTTTAATTAGTAAATATACTCCTAAAGATGAAAAACTCCATCCAAAAGCTGGCTGTATGAAAGGAATGTTTTTAATGTCAGATGATTTTAATGATGAACTTGATTGTTTTAAAGAGTATGTGCAATGAAACTTTTATTAGATACTCAGGCATTTATTTGGTTTGTAGAAAATGACAGGAATTTACCTTATAAAGTAAAAAATGCTATTGAACTGTCTCAGAACACAATTATTATTAGTGTTGCTTCACTTTGGGAAATGACAATTAAAATAAGTATAGGTAAATTGAAATTAAATTTTAGCATTGAAGAAATGTTTAAACAAATTAGCATTAATGGTTTCACTTTATTACCAATTTTGCCCAAACATCTAATTCAATTAAGTACTCTTCCAATGTATCACAATGACCCATTCGACAGATTAATTATTGCTCAGGCGAAAAGTGAAAATATGCCAGTAGTTACTTCTGACGATAAATTCAGCGAATATAGTATTACAAGAATTTGGAAAAATATATAAAATCATTGTATAAATAAAAAAACGTTTTGCTTTCCACAAGCGTGGCGTTTTTTTTCCTAAATAGCAATAAACTCAAATCATTTAAAAATAAATTTTTATAAAATATGAGTCCACTCTAAAAAGTGTCATACCCGTGAAAACGGGTATCTATAAACCACGCTGGGAGTGGATTTCCGATTACAAGGAAATGACATTTTATAGTTTTTAGAGTGGACTCAAAATATTCTAATACTATTTTTCGTTTATAACAAATTAATAAAATAGTGAATTTGAAATGATAGCAATAAAAGAGCAAATTAAAAATAATCTTGAATTTTTAAATGAGCAGCAACTATCTGAATTAGCCGATTATACTTCTTTTTTAAAAATTCGCTCCAAAATTCAAAAATCTGTTCAAAATTATTTAGCATATTCTAAATTCTTTGATGAAGATATTTTATTATCTGAAGTTGGAATGGATTCATACAATCAAGATTTACTTAAAGAAGATGTTTTATGATACTTGAAAGAGCAGATATTTGTATTGCAGATTTGAACCCAGTGCAAGGGTCTGAACAATCGGGTATAAGACCTGTTATTATCTTTCAAAATAATAACATTTCTCAGTATTCATCTACAATAATAATAATTCCATTAACTACAAATCTTAGACGAGCCGAACTTCCTTCATTCGTTTTAATTTCACCAGAATCAAATGGACTTTTCGAAAAATCTGTGGCTTTATGTCATCAAATCAGAGTAATAGATAAAAAAAGAATATTAAAAAAAATTGGTAAAATTAACAACAACGTTTTATTTGAAATAGAAACAACTCTTCTCCTTACTTTAGGATATTATAATTAATTTCGTTGATAATATGAGTAGTTTTAAAAAGTTATTCTCTTGATTGAAAAGTGAAATTCTGAATTAAAAAAACGCCACCCTTTTTCCAAGCATGGCGTTATCTTTTTCATTTGAAATATGTATCAAATCTAACTGACAACTTCAATTTCTATATTTATATTTTATTTTAACCTTAAAGTTACAATACAATTCAATATGAAGTGGCAAGTGGTGTATTAATTATAAATTTCGTGCTATTTTATATCAAGGATGGCAACGATGGCGGAATTGAGTTCAATAGTAAGTTCATCAGATAATTTTCCTATGAATTTGAGTATTCTTTTTTTATCAATCACACGCAATTGTTCGCATAAAATCACAGAATCCATTATAATCCCAGCTTGTCCTGCATGTATGAAAACATGGGATGGAAGAATAGCTGAACGAATTTTAGAAGAAAAAGGAGCAATAATTGTATGAGGACTTACTTTATTAGCTTTATCTGTTTGGATTATTACAGCAGGTCTTATACCCGATTGCTCTGTTCCAATAACAGGATTGAGATCAACAAGAACAATGTTACCACGATTTATTGCTACCATTTAATTTTTCCTTCAGCAAGCAGTGATTCGTATTCATTGAGATTGCTTAAATAGTGGTTCATATCGCTTTCAGCCATACTATTTTCGATTTCGTTATCAATTGCCTTATTATTGTGTTTTGAATACAGAAAGTCAATAAAGTCATTGATTTCAAATAATAAATCCGGTGGTAAAGAATTAATTTTACTAATTGTATTCAACTGCAAATTCATATACACTCCATTTTACTTCATAAACGAATTTAATAAAAATATATTTTTTATAAAGATAAAACATTTACTATGTATATCGTTTCCTACATGAAATGAAACAAATAAGTTGTTGTTGTTAGAAATTGAAAATATCATTCTAAGCGTAGCGAAGAATCTCATAACTATTTTATAATACAGTATATTAGATTCTTCACTTCGTTCAGAATTACAACCAGAATTGAATTTTTAGAATTCCTTAAATGAATTAATTTTCTTTACTTACTTTTTTAAGGAGTTCTTCAATTAACTGTTTTGCTGCAGCGGGAATAACGGTGCCTGGACCAAAAATTGCTTTTGTGCCTGCTTTATAAAGGAAATCATAATCCTGTGGAGGAATCACGCCACCTGCAATAACCATAATATCTTCGCGTCCATACTTTTTAAGCTCTTCAATTAACTGGGGAATAAGCGTTTTATGCCCAGCAGCAAGAGAACTTGCACCAACTATATGAACGTCATTTTCCACTGCTTGCTTTGCCGTTTCCTGTGGAGTTTGGAATAAAGGACCGATGTCCACATCGAAGCCCATATCCGCATAAGCTGTAGCAACCACTTTAGCACCTCTATCATGTCCATCTTGTCCCATTTTTGCAACAAGAATTCTTGGACGTCTGCCTTCAATTTCCTCGAATTTATCAGTTAATTTTAAAACCTCATCAATCAAATCTCTGTCTGAATACTCAGAACCATATATACCTGAGATTGAACGAATAACCGCCTTATGTCTGCCAAAAACTTTTTCCATAGCACTTGAAATTTCTCCGAGTGAAGCACGCACCCTTGCTGCTTTAATTGATAAATCAAGCAGATTGCCATCGCCGGTTTCTGCACATTTTGTAATGTCGTCAAGTGCTTTTTGGACATCAGTTTCGTTACGCTCTGCTCTTAATTTTTCTAAACGTTTGATTTGCTGCTCACGAACGAGAGAATTATCAATATCTAAAATATCCATTTCAGCTTCTTTGTCGAGCTTATACTTATTTACACCAAGAATAATCTCTTTACCTGAATCGATTCTTGCCTGACGGCGAGCCGATGCTTCTTCAACCCTCATTTTTGGGATACCGGTTTCAATTGCCTTTGCCATTCCGCCGAGCGATTCAATTTCCTGAATATGCTCCCATGCACGGTGCATAAGTTCATTTGTTAAAGTTTCAAGGTAGTACGAACCAGCCCATGGGTCAATAACTTTACAAATATTGGTTTCTTCCTGCAAATGAATTTGGGTATTTCTTGCAATACGTGCAGAAAAGTCAGTTGGTAGAGCAATTGCTTCGTCAAGTGAGTTTGTATGAAGAGATTGTGTATGCCCAAGAGCAGCTGCCATTGCTTCAATTGCAGTTCTTACAACGTTATTGAATGGATCTTGCTCAGTCAAACTCCAGCCGGAAGTTTGGGAGTGCGTACGCAAAGATAATGATTTCGGATTCTTTGGATTGAACTGCTTGATGATTTTTGCCCAAAGTAAGCGTGCTGCGCGCATTTTAGCAATTTCCATAAAGTAATTTTTTCCAATCGCCCAGAAAAATGAAATACGTGGTGCAAATGCGTCAATATCCAAACCGGCTTTTATACCAGCCCGGACGTATTCAAGTCCGTCTGCAAGCGTATAGCCCATTTCCAAATCGGCAGTGGCGCCAGCTTCTTGCATATGGTAACCAGAAACGGAAATGCAGTTGAATTTAGGCATATTCTTTGAAGTATATGCAAAAATATCAGCAATTATTTTCATTGAAGGAATCGGAGGATAAATATATGTGTTTCTAACCATATATTCCTTCAAAATATCATTTTGAATAGTGCCGGTGAGCAATTCCTGTTTTACGCCCTGCTCTTCTGCAGCAACGATATAAAAAGCCATAACTGGAAGGACAGCGCCATTCATTGTCATTGAAACGGACATTTTGTCAAGTGGAATGCCAGCGAAAAGCACATTCATATCTAAAATGGAATCAATAGCCACTCCCGCTTTTCCAACGTCCCCAACAACGCGTGGGTGGTCAGAATCATAGCCACGGTGGGTTGCTAAGTCGAATGCAACTGACAATCCCATTTGACCGGCAGCAAGATTTCTGCGGTAAAATGCATTACTTTCTTCAGCAGTTGAAAAGCCGGCATACTGGCGGATTGTCCACGGTTTGCTAACATACATCGTTGAGTATGGTCCTCTTAAAAATGGTGGAATACCAGAGAGGAAGCCGAGATGCTCTAATTCCTTCAAATCTTCTTCTGTATAAACCGGTTTTATGTCTATATTTTCTAATGTTTTTTCGATTAGATTTGAATAATCTTTGCCGGTTTCTTTTTCGATTAACTTATTCCATTCTTCTATTGAAGTTTGGATGAAATCGCTTTTATAATCTATTTTTGTGAAATCAGGATTCATTCTTTCCTCTTAAAATATTTTTAAATCATTTTGCAGCTTGGATAATACTCCGTGTATATCTGCTTTAATATGAATAAAATCATCAACACCAGCAGATTTGAACGCTTCAATATGCTCGGTAGGATAGCCGGCTACGATTACTTTAGAATCCGGCTTTACTGTTTTTACTTTCTTTGTTAGCTCTGGAACGATGTCCGGGTAAGTGTCGTCTGTAGAACAGATTACAACACATTTTGCATCTGATTTGGAAAATTCAGCAACAGCATCATCAATTGTATTGAAACCGTTTGAATAAATCGGCTCAAACCCTGCAACCCTGAAGAAATCATTTGAGAAATCTGCTCTGGGTTTGTGTTGCTTTAAAGGCCCCATCGTAGCAAAAAACACTTTTGGGAAAGAATTGTGTATGTCTTTGAAATTTAGCGCATTTAATCGCATTGCTTCGAATGGTTCAGAATAACGCACATTTTTAAATGTCTTAATCTCGACCGGGTGTGGTTCTTCTGTAAAAGTAGGATTATTTCTCAAATATTTTTCATTTTCATAAATATTTGGATTTTTATTCGTTCCGACCAGCACTTCTTTTCTTGTTTTATAGTTCTTATCTCTTGCGTCTGAAACTTTTTTAACTTCATCTTGAGGATTGCCGCTTTCGAGTGACTTGAGCCAGCCGCCATTTGCTTCAACAGTTTGGAATAGCTGCCAGGAGCGTTTTGAGAGTTGGTCTGTTAAAAACTCTACGAACCAACTCCCACCAGCGGGGTCAATCACTTCTGTTAAATTACATTCATCTTTCAGGATGTGCTGAGTATTTAAAGAGAGACGGTATGAATCTTCATTTTGTAAATTTACATTGGAGTCGAATGGAGCCAAACTGATACTATCGCAACCACCAAGAACAGCCGCAAGGGCTTCGCCAGTATTGCGAATAATATTTTGATGAACATCTAAAATAGATTTATTGCAAGCCCAGGCATCTGAGTGAAGAAACATTTTTTGTGCTTCTTCATTGCCACCGAACTCTTTTACTATTTTAGCCCATAAAGCACGAATAGCTCTAAATTTTGCTACTTCAACAAAGAAATTAGTTCCAGCAGTTAATCTGAAAAATATTTTATTTGAAAAAGTATTAATATCTATGTTCTTTTTTTGAAATTCTCTTATATACTGCACTGCCTTGCTGAGAGAATAAGCAATTTCCTGCACAGCACTTGCTCCGGAGTTGCCATATATGCTGCCGTCTATTGAAATTGTTTTTGCATCACTCTTGCGAAAAATGTTATTACTTGTTAAATCAACTAACTTGTCAATTGCATTAGCAACTGCAGCAAGCCCGCAACCTTCTTTTTCAGCAAAAGAAATTGGGTCTAAAAGGATACCACCATTAGCAATATTTGACTTTTCAAAAAATTCAGTAAGCAAATTGATTTTTGAAATGGTTTCGTTTCCAACTTGAAAATAAATAAGCAGACCATTTAATTCAATATTTTTAAATAGTTCACAAAAATCTTCAAAAGTTGAAATTTGATTTAAAAATGCTTCAGGGATAATAACTGAGTTTAAACCGTGTGAAATTAAATAGGAAAGAAGTTTGTTAAAATCAGCCGGTTTGCAATAGCTTATTTCTTGAGCTATGTTCCACGCTTTTGCTTTATATCCACTGTGTTTAGAGCTTCGGATGTAAGGAAAGAAGCCGGGCAAGTTGTTTTGCAAATGAGCAATTTCTTCCATATCTTTTTGAGTATAAATAGGGAAGAAATCAATGCCTTCAACTGTTTTAGTAATAAGCTTATCAATTGATTTACCGTTATTTGATAGCTCAGCTTCTTTAATCCAATCGTTGAAATTTGGAATTTCAAATTCCGAAAGTAGTTTTTTTTGTTCCATAACTTTTATATTGATTATTAAACAATAAGAAGAGCATCACCATAAGCAAGGAATCGGAAATTATCTCTAATTGCTTTTTTATATGCTTTTAAAAGATTTTCTTTTCCTGCAAAAGCTGCAGAAAGCAGCAGAGTTGATGTTGCGGGTGCTTGAAAATTTGTTATAAATTTAGTTGTTATTTTAAAATCGTAATGAGGGTATATGAATTTATCGGTCCAGCCGCGGTTCGGTTTTACTGCACCGGAGGTAAGGACGGAAGACTCCAGTGCTCTTACAACGCTTGCTCCAACTGCATAGACATCACGCTTTGCTTTAAGAGATTTATTTATTATTTCAGCAGCTTCCAATGATATATTGAAATATTCGGAATACATTCTATGCTTTGTCAGGTCTTCAACTTCAATTTTCTCGAATATACCTTGTCCGATGTTCAGAACAATTTTAGCAATGCGGATACCTTTTTTCTCAATCTCTTTGAGCAATTTTGGAGTGAAATGTAGTCCAGCTGTTGGTGGAGCTATTGAATTTAAATGATTATCACTTGCAAAAACTGTTTGGTAGGTTTCTTTGTCAAGGTTGGTTGGTTCACGCTTGATTAATTCTGGAATAGGCATCTGCCCGATTCGTTCTATTACTTGGAATAAATCATCGTGATAGCTGAAGCGAACTGTTCTGCCGCGTGAAGTAGTATTATCAATTACTTCGCAATAAAACTTTTCATCATCAAAATAGATTTTATTTCCAATTCTGACTTTCCTTGCTGGTTCGACTAATGCATCCCAAATTTTCTCTTCAGATTTCAATTCACGAAGTAAAAGCACTTCAATAGTTGCATTTGTCTTCTCTTTTTTGCCGTAAAGCCGGGCTGGAAATACCTTTGTTTCATTGATAACTATGCAGTCACCTTTTTGCATTAAATCTAAAATATCTTTGAATTGCTTTTCTTCTGTTTCACCAGTTTCCCTGTTGAGTATCATAAGACGTGAAGAATCACGCGGGTCTGATGGAAATTTGGCAATACTGTTTTTTGGTAAATTATACTTAAATTCTGATAATTTCATTTATTTCCCCTAAATTCTTCACACTAAATTTTACAAAATTAACACTTTTTTTCGGCTTTTCATATTTTATTTTCTTTATTTTTTATTATTTAGTTGGATTTCTTTGTTTAAATTCAGAACTTCTGATGCCTCGTAGTTTGATATTTCGATGGCTTATCATTCAGAAACGAAGTGAAAAATATTGCAAGTCATTGCTACCACAGAGTTTGAGGTTCCTCACTTCGTAAAGAATGATTTCGCAGTTAGCAAAAATATTTTGATAGTCATTGGTCATTAGTCATTGGTTATTAGTTTTTAACTACTAATGACTTATGACCAATAACTAATGACTTAATGAAAGTACTCATTTAAGATTTAACTTCTATTATAAAAAATGCGAAATACCAAACTACGAAGAACCAAGAATTCTGAAGTAATTGGTTTATTGGGTTTTAGAATGGCTGATGTATTCTCTTAGCAATACTTTCAAGGAGATGATATTATGACTTGATTTTATTATCATTTATATTTGATACTAAACAACAAACTCTTACTTTTGTATAGTTTCTTTAGTTTTGATATAGTTTTATTAATAAAACAACTTAAGAAGCAAGAGGAATAGTAAAATAAAAAGTACTACCAATACCTTCTTTACTTTCTGCCCAAATTCGTCCTTTATTGATTTCAACAAACTCTTTACAAAGGATAAGTCCTAAACCAGTTCCTGTTTCGTTATTAGTTCCTCTTTGTTTAATAACAGTATCAATTTTGAAAAGCTTACCCAGAATTTCATCAGACATACCAATCCCGTTATCTTCTATTGAAATAACAACTTCTTTTCTTTCAATATTTTCATAAGAGTTGAGATTAATCACTCCACTTTCATTTGTAAACTTAATTGCGTTCGAAACTAAGTTCCTAAAAACAGTAATAATCATATTTTCGTCAATACTGCATATAATCTCTTTACTTATCATATTATTGATTTGAATTTTTTTATTTACAGCATTCATATAAATTTGTTCTAATGCAATTAAAGATAAGCTATATAAATTAGATTCAACAATGAAAACCTCCAATTTATTGGTTTGAGTTCTTGACCAGGCAAGTAAATCTTCAAGCAGATTAAAAATTCTGTTAGAAGATTGCTTAAGAATTTCAATAAATTCAATCTGTTCATTTTTTTCCATATTCTCATAAGAATCAGAAAGTAATTCGGTTAGGTTTTTAAAAGACCCAATTGGATTTTTTAAGTCATGAGAAATGATTGAAAAGAATTTATCCTTAGAATCATTGGCTTCTTTAAGTTTTAAACGGGAATTTTCTAATTCTGTATTTAAATTAGTCAGTTCATCATTCTTTGTTTTTAATAGCTTACTTACTTTATTCTTATATTTAAATCTTAGATAAAAACCAAATATTATTACTGCCAGTGAAAGAATAGTAACGATATAAATAATATTTTGATTTTGTAAAGATTTTTCCCGCTCTTCAGCTAATTTCAGTTCTGTTTCTTTTTTCTGAATATTATAAAGAATTTCTAATTTGTTGATGGATTCTATGTTTTCAGAAGTATATAAAGAATCTTTAGCTTCAGTCAGTTTTTCACTATAAAACAAAGCTTTTTCAAAATCTCCTGTGTTTTTATAAATATTTAATAATTCAGAATATCCAACGACAGAATATAAAATATAATTGTTTTCTTCAGTAATTTTTATACCAGCTAATAAATTTTCAATTGCATTATGATAGTCTTTTTGTTTAGAATAAATAGTTCCTAAATTAATATATGCTTTAGCAGCGTCATCTAATCTTTGGTTATTATGCAGAATAACTTTAGCTTTTTCAAGTAAGCTAATGCTTTCTGAAATGTTATTAAAACAATACTGAACAAATGCCAAAGATATCATAACTGTTTCTATATCAACTTTATCGTTAATTCTTTTATACATTTCAGCAGAAGTTTTCAAACTTTTAAAAGATAAATCTAAATATTTTAATGAAGAATCAGTAAATTTTGATTTATCTAACACTCTTAGAAACATATAAAATTTATTAAAATCCTTATTGCTAAAAGAAATAGCTTTCATAAAATAAACCCAACCTAAATTGTTATAAGATAGGGGAAGGTTTAAATATTAGGTTATTAATAAAAGATACTTT
>DAIOVK010000011.1:0-9293 GCA_036759045.1 Kapaibacterium sp. (SeqCode)
TTATTTTACATTTTCTTTCTCACAAAAATTTGATAAAAAATATGTCATTTCCTTTTAAATAAAGCATTTGCTTTATATGGGGGTTGCCAATGACATCTTTTTGGCAAAACCAATTAAACACAGAACAGCACTAAGAAATCCCCCCTACCCCCCTTTTTCAAAGGGGGGAATTAAAAAGAAAATTCTTCTCCCCCCCTTTGAAAAAGGGGGTAGGGGGATTTTGACTTTCTATTTTTCATAAGTCCTTATGTCATATCCATTTAAAATAAAAGTCTTCTTTTTTAAGGGGGGCGAAATGTCAATTTTTCAAACTCCCTATAAACCATTAACTAAAAGCCGATTGCTGTTAGCTAATTTCCCGGGTAAGCAAGGACAGCCGGTTCAGATAAATAAATCCAATAACCAACCCCGGCTTGCATATTTCCTATAGTATTTATTCCGAAAACAGGTGAGTAAATATCTCCCATTCGATTTTTCACAATAATAATATTTTCGGAAATACTTGCAAGAGCTTCTGTAATATTCATTGGGCTGTTACGAAGATATGAAATTAAATGCCAGCCCGCAGAAAGATTAATTGGATAAATCTGTGGTAGTGCAGCATAACCTTCAATAGTTAGTAAAGAAGGTGCTTCCATACAAACTAAATACGCTTCTTTTACATTCCAGTTTCCTATTTGATTAATATTAAATTCCGGAGAATAAATCTCACCAGCTTCATTTTTAACTATTTTTACATTATCAACTCCAGAAAATATTTCCTCCATTTCCATATTTGTAGTAATTACGTTGCTCGAAATCAAATTCCAACTATCATTCAAAGGAATAACAATTTCTGCTCCCGGGACAGTGTTTAAACTGCTTAGGATTGAAAACCCATTTATTTCAAAAACGTTTGGTCCTACTTGATATGTTGCTTCAGCAAAGTATTCTTTTTCTTCAATAGCATCCCAGAATCTGTAAGTAATATACTCTCCAACCGCAAAACCGTCCTTTTCCGGTGTTTCAGGATTATCGCCCCAAACAGTAATGCCAATACTTTGACCGGTCCATACTCCATAGCCACCGCAAAGCCACTCGCCCGGACTTGCTTCGTAAAATACTCCTATGGCATCACCAGCAGCAATTGGGCGTTCGCCTATAGTTGGATTTGCTGTTAAAGGAATAATCACATTTGCATCGGGCGGCGAAGGCGGGTCCTGCCAATTATAAGTAAGCGACCATAATTGTGACCACTCCGAACTGTCTGTATCGCTATATGCTTTTACTTTCCAGTAATAAGTCATCGAACCTTTAAACCAAACAGGTAAATAAGGAACTGATAGCTGGACATTATGAGAGGTTGTAAGGATGTTTTCATTATAATAGTTAAAATCTATTACAACTTGCATTCCAACATCAGTATAAACATTTAAGGCATAGCGGTTAGCCCCTTCAACTGCAGACCAGGTGAAGTCAACACTTAGATTCTCAATATCAGCACCATTTGCCGGGCTTAAAGGGATTGGCACATCTAACGGATTTTGTGCCGTAAGTGTTGCTAAAGAAAATGAAAAAACAAATAATAAAAGAAATAATTTTTGCATTGCAATTCTCCTCGAATTTTTAAAATATTTTTATCCATAAATTTAAATCAAAAATTTATTAAATACAAATTATTTAATTTTTATTCTATCATTTTTGCCCAACTATAAAGAAAGAGCTTTGTTTAAAATGAGATGACATCTCTAAATGCGTCATTCAGATTTACGAGATAATAGCAATTCACATAAACCTAATATTTACGAAATTTGATTAAAGAATTTGCATAATACTCAAATTTTTTTGCATTATTGTGATTTTTTTTTGCAAATTTTTTAAATTAATTGCAAATTTATCTATTTTATTGTAATTTTATATGATTTATTGTAGTTTTATAAATATTTTTATTAGAATTTACAATAACAAGTAAATTTTTCTTTCAAGAAATTAAAAAATGAATTATGGGTGCTTTACTTGATATTGCAAATTGGAAGAATCAATTAGGTCTTTTGCCTATTAACTTGTCTTCTTTAAATATAAATAAGCAGTTTATACTATTAAATGGAGGTTGTGGTGATTTTTGTATTGACCTCAATCCAGAAAAATTTGAAACTGATTACCATTCTTATGCTTGGTCGAGCGATACAAAAGTTTTTTTATCAGTTGAAAAAGATAAAGTGAAATTGTTCAATTGGTTCAAAGGAAATTCAGAAGAAATAGATAATAATTTTATTGGAAATAATTTAGCTAAACTACACGAATATATAAAATTAAATTCACCTAAAAGCGAATATGATATTGTTCCATTTATAATTGATATATTTAGAAGAATAAGAAATGAAATTGGCGAAGAAACCGAAGGAATTCGTTCAATTAATCAATTATTTTTATTATTAGCAACTTACGAAGAAAATAAAACTGATTTTAACCATATTGATAAAAATATATGGAATTTAGCCGAAATTGATAAAATACCTACGTTAGATAGACATTTAGATAATTTAAGAAATGGTTTAGCTACCAAAGGTAATAAATTAAAATTATCAATAGATTTGATATTAAGGCACTCATCAGGAAAACTATTTCAAGAAGCACAAAGAGAAGTATTGTTTAATAATAGAGATTATGATTTGTTCGGAGATATTCATTCTGATTACAATTCATTCATTAGAAGGTTTTCAAGTTTTCATTATACACCTTCTTATCTTGCAAGAACTATCGTAGAATACTCCTTATCTAAACTAAATTTAGAAGAAAAAGCAAGTATTAGAATATTAGACCCTGCCTGCGGAAGCTCTGAATTTCTTTTAGAAGCATTAAAACAATTAAAATCAACTGGATTTTCTGGAACTATAGAAATTGACGCTTGGGATAGCTCTGAATCTGCAATTAATATTTCTAAATTTCTAATTGGATACGAAAAAAGAAATTGGGGTAATCAATTAACTATAAATATTGAGAAAGTTGATAATTCTCTAACTAAAAAATGTGATGAAAAATATGACTTAATTTTAATGAACCCGCCATTTTTATCATGGGAATTAATGGACAATGAACAGCGTGAAATAGTTACTAAATTATTAGGAGGACTTTGTAAAAATAAACCTAATTTAGCAAGTGCTTTTATTTACAAATCAATACAACATTTAAGCAAAGATGGAATAATTGGTTCGGTAATTCCTTCTTCAATTTTATTAATGGATTCATATACAAAAATTAGAGAACATATAAAAGACAATATAGAACTTTTACTTGTCGGGAAATTAGGTAATTTTATATTTGAAAGTGCTTTGACAGATGTAAGTATTTTTATTGGCAAAAATTCTAAATCCCAATCATCGCCTTTATTGTTATGGTCAAAAAATGAAAAAGGAATTGTTGCTGATGCTTTTAGTGATTTAAGAAGAATCAATTATAAACAAATTCCATATCAAAAAGATAAAAATTCTTATAGTATATATATCCCTGATAAGTATCCAGACCAAGATGATTGGAAAATAAATTCATATAAAGAAGAAGAATTAAAAAAACAACTAAATAAATTTGTATTATCAGGTAGGTTAAAAAGAGTTAAAGACATATTTGATGTGAAGCAAGGAATACGTACCGGAAATAACAAGATTTTCAAAATTAATGTAGATGCATATAAACGTTTACCAGCAAAAGAAAAAAAATATTTTAAACCGATTATTGATAACGATACTATTATAAATGGTTTTATAATAAAAAATATTTATGTTTGGTACCCATATTCGGATAAAAAAGAAAACCTATTTCATACTGAAAATGATTTAAAACTTAATGTTCCTAGTTATTATAATACTCTTTTATTAAACAAAGATATTTTAAACAACAGAAAAAAAGAAATAAAATATTGGTGGTGTCTCAGTGACTATGCGCCAAGATTATTACCTCTAAAAAAAAGTATAGTTTCTACTGAGTCTGGTAATTCTGGTTCTTTTGCTTTTGACAATGTAGGAGAGTTCTTAGTTGAACGAGGTAATGCATGGAATTCTAAAAGTAATTTTGAAAAGGAAGATTATTTCTATTTTTATCTTGCACTATTTAATAGTTCATTCTTTGAAAAACTATTATCGTTATATTCCAAACAACTGGCTGGTGGTAAATGGTATGATTTAGGAAAAAAATATACGAGTAATATCCCAATTCCAGAAGTAAACTCGGATTTAGAAAATACTAAAACTTATTATGATTTGGTTGAAATTGGAAAAGACATTAGCAATGGTAATTATTTACAGTATGCAAATTTTGAAAGTATTGACAGGTATTTAATTCCAGATATTTACGATATAGATTATGATTAATTCTATTTTTAAAAATCTTGAAAAAATTGGAAAAGACATTGTAAGTAAATCTTTTTGTTTAAAAAGAAGTAAAGTAAATAATAACATTTGTTTGATTGATGATTATAATGTTAAAAATTTAGCTGAAATTATTTTTTATAAGAAAAATGAAAGAAAAGATGTAAAAGTTTTAAAGTGGTTGAATCAATTTTTATTATTCATCGAAATAGAAGCTAAACTTGACCCTATTAATATTAAAAAGACGGTATTTCCATATTTTTTTATTTCAATAGTAATTTTTAATGAATTATCTGAAAGCAAACATCACTTTCCATTATTTAGAGCAGAATGGGACAATTACGGAAATACATCTGAAGAACATTCACAACCTCATTGGCATATAGCTGATAGTTTTCAAATACCTGATAACTTTATTAATACTAAACAAGAAAGTATTGATGAAGTTCAAAGTCAATCTCAAAAAACTTCTAATATTTATAAATTTCATTTTGCAATGAATGGAGAATGGGCTAATAATGGAACAGATGTGCATAAATTAGATAATGAAGAACAATTGTATAACTGGTTCAAAGGCATTTTGACTCATATTAAAAAAGAGCTAATTTATATTCAAAAAAATTGAAATATTTCCGATTGAGTTTACATTTTTTTCATAATACCTTTTATTATCAACAATAGAAACACAAATTCAAGAAAATTAACAGAAAATTTTGCTAAACTTTGATGAAAATTAAAATCAATTGTAAATTTTTCCAAATTCTACTCTTTCCTATTTAAATAATTATTCTTATATTTGATGATTTGATTAAAAAAATTTATATTTTGAATTGATTATTTTTGATAATAATTCAAAATATTTAAGAATTAGCATAAGATTTCAAAAGGTAAAGATATATGAATAAAGCTGTTGGTATTTGCATTGGTGCCTCTTCTGTTTCTTTAGTAGAAATTATTCAAACCGGCAATGAAATAAAAATAATTAAAAATATTTGGAAACCACACTACGGAAAACCCAAAGAAACTTTTTTAGAAATAATAAAAGACTATTCTAATAATAATACGAAATTTGCTGTTACTGGCAGAAAGTTCCGCAACCTCGTTAATCTTTCTTCTATTTCTGAGCCGGAAACAACAGAAATTGCTTACAGCCATTTATACCCAAATAATAAATATTCAGCTATAGTTTCCCTCGGCGCCGAAACTTTTCTTGCATACATCCTTGACGAAGAAGGAAAAATTTCTAATGTTATCTCAAAGAATCAATGTGCCTCTGGAACTGGCGAATTTTTTCTGCAGCAAATAAAAAGAATGAACCTTGATGTTGCTGATGCTGTTCAATTAGCAGAAAATGCAGAACCATATAAGGTTTCAGGTCGATGCTCTGTTTTTTGCAAATCCGATTGCACACATGCTTTAAACAAAGGTGTTGAAAAGGCAAATGTTACTTCAGGTTTAGCTCTTATGATGGCAGACAAAGTAGAAGACCTACTGAAAAAATTGAAACATAGTAATGTTCTTGCTATTGGTGGAGTTACTAAAAATAGTGCAGTAATGAACTTTTTAGCGCAAAAGGGCTGCAATATAGACATTTCTGAAAATTCTACTTTCTTTGAAGCTCTCGGTGCTGCAATTTATGCCCTAAAAAATAACACCATACCATTAAATATTAGTGAATTATTTACTCAAAATAAAAGTTCTTTCACTTTCCACAATCCACTTGAAAATTTCAAGGACAAAGTAACATTCAAGCAATTTGAACGTGGAATTGCCCAGAAAGATGACATCTGCGTACTGGGCTTAGATGTTGGCTCAACTACCACAAAAGCAGTTGTAGTGCGTCTTTCCGATAAGAAAATCCTTGCTTCAGTTTATCTTTATACTCACGGAAATCCAATTGAAGCATCAAAGAAATGCTATCAATCTCTTTTCGAGCAGTTGCCTGGTAGCATCAAAATTATAGGTCTGGGAACGACTGGCTCCGGCAGGCATATTGCTGGACTTCATGCACTCACAGAAGCCGTGATTAATGAAATAGTTGCTCACGCTACTGCAGCAGTTTTTTTCGATAAAAAAGTTGATACTATTTTTGAAATTGGCGGTCAAGATGCTAAATACACTTACATCGTAAACAAAGTGCCAGCCGATTACGCTATGAACGAAGCTTGTTCAGCAGGCACCGGCTCATTTATTGAAGAAGCTGCCTACGAAACTCTTGGTGTTAAAGTCGAGGAAATTGAAGCAATTGCAATGCAGGGAAGCAAACCACCTAATTTCAGCGACCAATGCGCCGCTTTTATTAGTTCTGATATAAAGACTGCTCTTCACGAAAATATTAAACTAAATGATATTGTGGCTGGGCTTGTTTATTCTATTTGCCTAAATTACGTAAACCGCGTTAAAGGCAACCGCGTAATTGGTGAAAAAATCTTTATGCAAGGCGGAGTATGTTATAACAAAGCTATTCCAATCGCAATGGCTGCAATTACAGGGAAAGACATTATCGTGCCTCCAGAACCCGGACTTATGGGTGCTTTCGGCGTTGCTCTCGAAGTAATTGAAAAATTAGAACTTGGTTTCATCAAAGAAAAAGAGTTTTCACTTTCAGAACTTTCTCAAAGAAATGTAGTTTATAAAAAACCTTTTATATGCCGTGGCGGTAAGGAAAAATGCGATTTGGGTTGCTCAATAAATCTTATTGAAGTGCAGGGGAAAAACTATCCCTTCGGTGGAGTATGCAATAAATACTATAATATTGTTAATAAAAGCTCGATTAACAGCGATGAATACGATTACGTAAAAGTCCGACAAGATTTGATGTTTAATAAATATGCAGAAAAACTTGAACTGCCCGAAAACTCCAAAACTATTGGAATTAGCCAGTCTTTTCATACTCACACAATTTTCCCGCTTTATTATAATTTTTTCACCCAGTTAGGATTCAAAGTAGTTCTTTCTGATGAAGTATCAGAAGAAGGTTTGGAACGTGAAAATACTGCTTTTTGCTATCCTTGTCAGCTTTCACTCGGCTTTTTCCAGAATCTTCTTGATAAACGTGCAGATTATTATTTTATTCCAAATATTTTGGAAATGTATGTAGAAAACGAGTGCCAACGTAAAGATTTTAATTGCACCTGCGCTTTGCTTACTGGCGAACCGCTTTATTTGAAGCAGGCATTTAAGGATTATGATTTAAAAGGTAAAATGCTAACTCCACAACTTGACTTTTCAAAAGGTTGGGATAGTCAGGAACTGGTTTTCATTGACATCGCAAAACAAATTGGCTTTTCAGATGAAATAAAAATAAAAGCAGTATATAAATTTGCTGTAAAAAAACAAGTTGAATTTCAAAAGGAATTGTTGGAAATAGGTAAGAGCATTCTAAAAAGATTAGAAGACAATCCGGAAGAATTCGCTATGGTGCTTATTGGACGTCCATATAATTCATTTTCTGAGTTTGCAAACAAAGGAATACCTAAAAAATTCGCTTCTCGTGGCATTTATACAATCCCTTATGATATGCTTGATTTTCATAATGAAACAATAGACGATAATCAGTATTGGGAAGGTGGAAAAAAGATTTTAAAATCTGCAAAAGTAGTGAAAAAGAATCCACAGCTTTTTTCAACCTATATATCCAATTTTTCCTGCGCTCCCGATTCTTTAATAATGAATACTTTCCGTACGCTTATGGGAACTAAACCATCGCTAACTCTCGAATTAGACGGGCATACAGCAGATGCAGGAATAAATACCCGTATTGATGCTGTTCTGGATATTATTAAAAATTACAGAAAGCTTTCCAAAACAATTAAAGACACTGATTACAGCGATTTTGTTCCAGCTCAGGTTGTTACTGAAAATGATGAAGCATTTTTCATCAGTTCAGAAGGAAAGAAAATTCCTTTAAACGATAAGCGGGTTTTAATTTTAATACCTTCAATGGGAGAGTTGAGTAGTGAAATGTTCGCTGCGATGATGCGAGGACTTGGCTTTAATGCTGTGGCTGCTTCAGAAGGGAATCCAGATATTTTACGCTATGGACGTGCAAACACAAGCGGAAAGGAATGTCTGCCGCTGATTTTGCTTGTCGGCTCTATGATGGATTATATTGAAAACAAGCGTAATGAAGAACAATACTTTGTCTTTTTCATTGTGCAGGGAGCAGGAAATTGCCGCCTTGGACAGTATCCCGTGTTTATACGTGATTTGATTAAAAGAAGACGACTAAAGAATGTTGCACAACTTATTTTAATGAACGAAGATGGATTCGCTGGACTGGGTGCAAAATTCTCTTCGCGTGGTATTCAGGCGCTTATGATTGCTGATGTCCTCGAAGATATTCGCACTGCAATTTTAGCTAATAGTTTAAATCCAGAAAAAGGTATTGAAATTTTCAATAATGAATTTGATAAACTATTAACTATAATTGAAAAAGAACCACAAAAGATATATAATTATTTAAATCATTTTTCAAATATAATCAGAAAGAAGATACCAGCCCGAATTCCTATCGAGGATTCTAAATATATAGCACTGTGCGGAGAAATATTCTGCCGGCGTGATGGTTTTTCTCATAAATGGCTAAACAGAACTTTTGCAAAACAGGGCTTCATCGTTAAAGATGCTTATATAAGCGAATGGATTATTTATGTTGATTATCTTTTAAAATTGGAACTACTTGAACCGTCGGCATCTAAAAAGAATCGCTATGAACGCAAGGTGCGTAAAGCTTATATGAGCTATGCCGAGTTCCGCATAAAGAAAATATTGGCAAAATCCGGTTATTATGAATATAGCAAAACAGATGTTGAGGCATTGCTTGACAGAAGCAAGCATATAGTTCCGTTAGCATATAAGGGTGAACCAGGGTTAACTTTAGGGGTTGCTCTTCACGAGACACTTGATAAGTATTGCGGAGTAATAAACCTTGGACCTTTTGGCTGTATG
>DAIOVK010000011.1:9303-16406 GCA_036759045.1 Kapaibacterium sp. (SeqCode)
AAGTTGAAAATAAAGTCATTGCTGAAAAGCAGGTTGACCCAAATTATAAGCTGCCCAAGGTTTTTAATGGAAAAATGACTATTCCGTTTTTAACAATTGAATCCGATGGAAATGCTTACCCACAAATAGTAAATGCACGTTTAGAAACATTTGCTCTACAGGCAGAACGCATTGCCAATCTTATGCTCAAAGCGAGACGAAACGGTTTTAAATAAGGAAGTAATATTTCTTTTTAAGATTTGTAATACAAAACCGACAACAAATAGTGCAAAATCATAATGTCGCTTCGAACCGAAGTGAAGAATCTCACAAGTCATTGCTAACACGAAACTTGAGATTCTTCGCTGCTCTTTAGAATGACATCTTTTCTCAGTCATACTATCAACAAGTTGATAGCATGACTTATCTCTTGTCATACTATCAGCTTGCTGATAGTATGACTGAAAAGCACTGTTTCGGAATGACACTTTTAGTAATGTCATCTCTATTTAAATGAAGCACTTGCTTTATCAGGGGGTTCGGAATAACACTTTATAATTGTATCTATTATGCAACTTGTTATTACTTGTTATTCTGGGGTATGACAGAGTCCATCTTAATTTTTGTTTATTTGAAAAAAATTAATGACTAATAACTAATCTATGCTATTACTCAAAGAACATCAAAAAGTTGTTACGATAATTTTTTCTGGTATATATTTTGTAACTTATAAAACAGTATGAGAAAAAAGTTAGAAATATTAAACAAATATTATGTAATAATTGCATTAATTGTTTTTTTTTCTGGTTGTCAGTCATCTGTTCGATTTTCTTCCAACTATACTGAAACCCGTTCCAAAAGTAATTCGACATCTTCATCAAAAAAATCAGAATCTACTTCAAAAACAAGCAGAAAAATAGATATAGAAGATAAGGAACATAAAAATCTTTCCTTCATTCAAAAAGCAATACTTGAAGAAGCAGATAAGTGGATTGGTGTTCCTTATTGCTGGGGCGGAGAAAATAACAACTGTGTCGATTGCTCTGGTTTTGTAAAGCAGGTTTTTGAAAAAATTAATATTTTTCTACCGCGAACTGCTGCTGAGCAGTATATATATTCTGAAAAAGTCTTTTTTGACAACAGACAAATTGCAGATTTAGTTTTTTTTAAATTTAATAATAAAATTAGCCACGTAGGAATTTACATAGGAAATAACGAATTTGTTCACTCTGCATCTTCTATAGGTGTTTCAGTTCAATCATTAGATGATGATTATTTTAAAAAGAATTTTGCTGGTTATGGTAGAATCTTGAAAAGGTAATTATAGTTATAGTTCATACTACTGCTTTACCACATTAATTTTTATTACTTTTGAGTGTTTTTTTCTATACTACTAAGTGAGGAGTCTAAATAATTGATAATTGATAATTGTTTTTAGACATTCTGACGAATGTCAGAATCCATCTTTGTCTGTCATTCCGATACGAAGTGAGGAATCTCACAAGGAGTTGCTACCATGAGGTTTGAGATTCTTCACTTCGTTCAGAATGACAGACAAGCGTAAAGATGTCATTGGTAACGAAATGAGGAATCTAACAACCAAAACTTTCGTAAAGTTAATAGATTTTACTAAAGTCTAAAAAAATTCATTTTTTGCAAATCTTTTATTTTACTCATACTTAAAAAATCACTACCATTCTGATTTTGCAGCCAATAATAAAATTAGGATATATTACTCTTAATATATATATATGAGTTCACTTTAAAAAGGAAGTTATTTGATTTTTGATAAAATTTATAGAAAAATTTCATTCATAAATGGGAAATATTAAGTTTTGATTAACTGAGCTATCATTTTTAATCTCTCATTTTATCTGAATTTTTTATAAATATAGTTTTTAGAAAGAACTCATATATAAAAATATTTTAAATTAAAAAAAACTTGACTTTTGTTTTTTTATTTTGTAAGTTGTAATTGTAAAAAAAGAGAAGAAAATTATGAAAAATTGATAGGCAAAAAAGAAACCCAAACTGGGATTTAAATAAACTTTAATTAATTTTTTTTTGAGGTATTTTATGAAATTTTCAAATGGTAATTTTCTTGAAAAAGAAAAAGTGAATTTGTTATATGCAAAAAGAGAGCCAACAGCGTGCCCCCCCCCCGAGTATTATCAACTTATTACAAAGTAATGACCTTACTTGTTTTTTCGTTTATTGTTTTTTTTACTATTCAAACATCTAAGGCAGAGTGCCCTGCCGGATACACTCAGATCCAAGCATTCTATTCTTCACCAAGTGGATGCATTATGACTTTTACATATTGTTACGGTATGAATGGTAGTTTACATGAATTGATTTTAGTAGATATTGATTTTTCAGCAGAGTCAACCGACCAATCATGTGCAATATATTTTGAAGCACATAGAGGTGAAATTTTAGATGCAATGTTAATTCAACTTGCACAAGGTAGTTCAGCTGAAGCAATATTTGGAGATGAAGTAAAAGAATGCCCTAATACTTCATGTGCAATTAGTATTAAAGAAGGTTTATGTTATATTGATTGGTATTGGGATAAACACACACAAAAATGGGAAATAATACTTTGTGATAATACACCAAGAACTTGTAACTCTACTGTTTATGTTTGTTATACTTGGGTTAATGGAGTAAAGGTTTATAGTGTAACTCGAATTGGTATTCCACCTTTACCATGTCCTCAAGGCTGTAAAACAAATTGTTGGTAATTAAATAAAATATGAAGAATGACTATAAGATTTTGATGAAATTTTATCAGAAGCGTTAATTTTTTAAAACTTATTAAAATGAACACACTCGTACATTCGGAAAGTTATAAACTTTCCGAATGTTAAATAAAATTTAAAATTAACAAGCAGAATTAACAATGAGTTACAAGATACTGCATTTTAAATATCAACTTATCTTTAGGAGTTTATATCAAAAAATCTATGAAAAAATATATACTTTTCTTTTTTATTTTTATAACGAGTAAGCTTTTTACCCAAAGTTGGGATTTTATGTATAAAGATGATTTTCTTCCAATTGCACCATTTTCAGGAAAGCATGAGAATCTTTATGCAAATTGTTTAACAATTTACAAAGATAATATTGCAATTAGTAGATCTTATAATGATTTGATTATTATTTATAACCAAACAAATAAGAAATGGACATTTATTAGCAAAGAAGATATTGTCAATATGATAGCAGGTGAACATAATTATACTACAGACGATTTTAATGATATTTTTTTTATAAATTATGATAATAATGGAAGACTTTGGGCAACAACAAATGAAGGCAGAATTATATCCATTTATCAAGATTCTGTAAAAATTTACACCAGCGTTTTTAATACAATTGATAATAACTTTCATGACATAGAAAGCTGCTTTGACTTAAAGGTAGATAGGAATGGTGATTTATGGGCAATAGTTCGCCATTCATCTGTAAAACTATCTAAAGTATATTACAGCTTATGCAAGCTAAAAAATGATGTTTTTGTTACAATTAACAATTTAACTAATCCAGACCATACCAACGGAGTATTTAAAAAAATAGCTTTTGACCATCAAGGCAATGTATGGCATGTAAATTTGGATACTTTATATGTAATTGAAAATGAAAAAGTTAAATATAAATTAAGTATATGGGATTTACCAAATGGTTATACAAAATTTTCCAAAATTGTAATTAATAGTAAAAATGTTGTTTATGCTCTAAGTGATGATTTAGTTTTATACAAAATAGATGGCGACAAATATTCATCAGATGATTATATGAGAAATATTGAAAGATATGAGAAAATTGGGCAAAATTTATTATTATATGATATGTGTGTAGATAGTTCTGATAATATTTGGGTTTCAGGATATAGCCCAAATTTATATAAGCTAGATAGTAGTGGAAATTGGGCAAAATATATATTTCCAAAGCCAGACATTGAAAACTTTGATTATTTTAAAAAGAACATGGAAGCAGATAAAAATGGGAAAATATGGATTATAAGTGACAAACAGGGAGCTTTGAGCTGGGGTATTTATATATTTAACCCAAACGGAACAAACAGAGTAGAAGAACAACAAGAAAATATTTTCAGTAATTCTATTTTAAATATTTATCCCAATCCAGCTACAAACGAAGTAAACCTTTCGTTTTCTTTCGAAGATTTTCAAACAGAGCAAATTAAAATCAGTTTATTTAACACTCTTGGTATGAAAATAAAAGAATTATCTTATCAGTGTACTGATGGAAGAATCAAATTTTCAGTTGAAGAACTACAGTGTGGTGTGTATATTGTAAATGTAAGTAATGGAAGCAAGAGTTTTAAAAATAAGCTTGTGATTAATGGAAGATAAATGTTATAAGCATTTTTGGCAGCATCAGATATATTTTTTATAACGAACTACTTTAAGTATTACATTTTAATATTTATTTTTATTTATTTTTAAATTTATAATATAATTTTATAAGGAATAAGCTATGAAAAATTTTTCTTTTTTGTTTTTAATTTTTTTTCTTTCAAATTTTTTATATTCTCAAGAATGCAAATGGGAATGGAATAGCCCTCTTCCGCAAGGGAATGATTTATACGAAATAAAATTTGCAAGTAAAGATGTTGTATATGCTATAGGAGGAGCTGAAACACTATTAAAATCTATTGATAGCGGTCTTACTTGGAAAATAATTGATTTAGATTTTCCAGGTTATCTTTATGATATTTATAACATTTCAATTATTGATGAGGACAATATAGCTTTGTCTGGTGAAAATGGAACTTTATTGAAATCAAACGATGGTGGAGCTACTTGGTTCAAAAAAAGCATCCCTATTAATAATTATTTTAAAATTGATTTTATGAATAAAGATATTGGATATGCTACTCTTCCAGTAAACAGTAAAATATTAAAAACGACTGATGGAGGAGATACCTGGGTTTATTTAAATATAGAAACTAATTATAATATTTGTTATTTCTTAAATGAAAATAATATTTTTATTGCAAAAGAAAATCTTTTTATTAAATCAACTGATGGCGGAAAGACTTGGAATGAAAACACTAATTTTCCATTTACACCTATTTCTAAAACATCAATATATTTTTTAAATGAAAATATTGGATGGGTTAGTACTTATTTGGGAACACTTTTAAATACAACTGATGGCGGTGAAACTTGGACAAATCAAACAATTGATTCCCATTATCCAATTTCTTTTTATAAATTTTTCGATGAAAACAATGGTTATATTTTTGCTAAACAGCGTTTTTTTAAAACAACTAATGCTGGTAAAAATTGGGTCGCTCAATATAGTGATGCTAATTTTGATTCAGATATTACATCAATGGACATCTATGAAGATGGATTTGTAATTGGTATTGGCGAAAATGGAATAATAAAGCGTACCACTGATAACGGATATACTTGGGTTAATCTAAGAAATGGATTTAAAAGTACATTTAACCAAATTCAATTTATTGATAAAAATACTGGCCGGATAAGTGGTGATAATGGTCTTATTTTAAAAACCACTGACGCTGGTAATTCCTGGACTGAACAAAGCAAAGGTTTAACTACAAATAATATTTTTGATTTGCATTTCTTTAACTTGGATACTGGAGTAATTGCAACAAATAATTCAAGTAATGTTATTTTTTTTAAGACAACAAATAGTGGTGTTAGTTGGTTTGAAATTGGTCAGATAAACGATATTGCAATTCTTTATGATGTCTGTCTTTATAACGAGCAAACCTTCTGGGTTTCAGTTTATTCAATTCAAGAGAACTTTATTATGAAAACAACAAATAGTGGTGAAAAGTGGTATATAAAAAAATGTCTTAGAGATACAGTAGTTCATAAGATTCAGTTCATAAATGAAAATATTGCTTTTGCTGTTGGTGAAAAAGGTGTATTCTTAAAAACAACCGATGGTGGAGATAATTGGAATATAACACAGATTGATTCCAATGATATTTATCATACGTTATATTTTATTAATGAAAATACTGGTTGGATAGGTGGAAATAAGGGAAGATTATTAAAAACTACTGATGGTGGAGTTAGCTGGATTTCCCAGAATGAATCAGCAAATTATATGATATCTGATATTCAGTTTTTAGATGATAATAATGGATGGGCTATTTCTTTTGATTGGTCAGCAGTTTATAGTAATATAATTCTAAAAACAATTGATGGTGGAAATACTTGGGAAAAATATTTTAGTCCTTCAAATAAATGGGTTTTTGATTTGTGTTTTGTTGATGATAAAAATGGTTGGATTGTTGGGCAAGATGGAATACTTTTAAACTACTCCTGCACTGAAACAGCAGTAGAAGAACCTCTACCCATTTCAGAAACAAACGATTTCCAAATCTTCCCCAACCCAGCTACAAACGAAATCACATTTTCCATTCCAGATGAGCAAAACATAAATTCGATTTCAATTTTCAATTCGCTCAAAATGGAAGTAAAACGAATAGAAAAAACTGAAATAATTGGAAACAGCAAAATAACTATTTCAACAACAGATTTGCCTGTTGGTTTATATCATTGCTCTTTTGTAAATCAAGGGAGAAGGGTAACGAAAAGTTTTGTGGTAGTAAGGTGATGCTTTCACTCTCTCTTTTAATATGTTGTTCGTATGACTGAAATAAAGATGTCCTACTCGTCCCGCATATGTAGGACATCTGGCTCTTACTTTCGTAAAGTATCTCAAACTTTACGAATGTTTAAAACAAATAACTTAATAACCTAATAACTTAATAACCCAATAACTTAATAATTTAATAACCAATAACCGACAACCATAAACCATAAACCATTAACCCAAAGGCAATGCTATGAAAAAAATAATTATCCTTTTTTTAATAATATTTTCAAACGAGCTTTTTTCTCAAAGCTGGGAGCTAATGTATAAAGAAGATTTTCTTTACTTTGACTCAACTACTCAATCTTCCGGAATTTTTTATTGTGATGATTTAATAATAAAAAATGACTCTATTGTTATTAGTAGAATGTCTTATTCAGATACTCTTTTTTTAATTTATGAGGTTAATAAGAAGAAATGGTCCTATATAGAAAGAAATGATATTTGGAGCAGATTTAAAA
>DAIOVK010000012.1:0-14505 GCA_036759045.1 Kapaibacterium sp. (SeqCode)
TGTTCCAACCGACAAAACCTCTATCATTGAAATTGCTCAGGTAAAAGTTGATGATATAGATATGGCATACAACAATGGTGTAATCAGCGATGGTGAAAGATATAACAAGATTATTGATACCTGGTCAAATGCAACGAATAAAGTAGCAGATAAACTTTATACTGAATTAGCTAAAGACAATCAGGGATTTAATACATTTTGGATGATGCTTGACTCTCAGGCACGTGGTTCTAAAGAGCAGATACGTCAGCTAGCCGGAATGCGTGGTTTGATGGGTAAACCTAAAAAATCCTTAAGCGGTTCTACTGGTGAGTTGATTGAAAATCCAATTATTTCAAATTTTAAAGAAGGACTTTCAGTTCTTGAATACTTTGTATCTACTCACGGAGCGAGAAAAGGTCTTGCCGATACAGCACTCAAAACAGCCGATGCGGGCTATCTTACAAGACGTCTTCACGATGTTGCCCAGGATATGATTATTTCTGAGCATGACTGTGGCACTATCCGTGGTGTTGATATGACTGCTTTAAAGGAAGGTGAAGAAGTAAAAGAATCGCTATACGAAAGAATTCTCGGCAGAGTTGTTCTGGTTGATGTTATAGACCCACTTTCTAATAGAATGATAGCAAAAGCTGGCGATGTTATTGACGAAGATATTGCAAGAGATATCGAACAGTCTCCTCTTGAATCTGTTCTTATTCGTTCTGTTCTAACCTGCGAATCCTGTAGGGGTGTTTGTGCTCAGTGCTATGGACGAAATCTAGCTACCGGAAAAATAGTTGATGTCGGTGAAGCAGTAGGTACAATAGCTTCTCAATCCATTGGCGAGCCGGGTACCCAGCTAACTCTTAGGACATTCCACACTGGTGGTACAGCTCTTCTTATCGCTTCGCAATCTTCAGTCATAGCTAAATTCGATGGGCGCATTACATTTGAAAATATGAGATACATCACTTACGAAGGCGAAGAAGAAGAAACAACTATTGTAGTAAGTCGTAGCGGTTCAATTAATTTGGTTGACCCAGACAGCAACAGAGTTTTAACGAAATTTGATGCGACTTATGGTGCAGTTCTTAAAGTTAAAGAAAACGATTTAGTTTCTAAAGGGCAGATGATTTACGAATGGGAACCATACAATGCTTCAATTATTACGGAAGAAGCTGGAAGAGTTCGTTATAGAGACTTAATTCCAAATGTTACATATCGCGAAGTTCACGACGAGCAAACAGGGCATATGTCTAAAGTTGTTGTGGATAGCAAAGATAAAACCAAATCGCCAACCATCGAAATTGTAAGTAATGAAGGTAAAGTATTAAAATCTTACAGTATTCCTACAAAAGCTCAAATTAGAGTTGACGATAATGACGAGGTAGGGGTTGGTTCACCATTAGTAAAAATTCCACGTGACCTTGGAAGAATGCGTGATATTACTGGAGGTCTTCCTCGTGTTACCGAACTTTTTGAGGCACGTGCTCCTCAATCTCCAGCTGTTATTACTGATATTGATGGTATTATTTCATTCGATAAACCAAAACGTGGTCAGAAAGTAGTTGCTGTTACTTCTCTGGACGAAAAAACCAAAATGGAATATATGGTTTCAGTTGGTAAATATATTCTTGTGCAGGAAGGCGATTTTGTCCGCGCCGGCGATAGATTAACTGAAGGTTCAATTAATCCTCACGATATCTTACGTATTAAAGGTGCAAATGCTGTACAGGAATACTTAGTAAATGAAATTCAAGAAGTTTATCGTATGCAGGGTGTAAAAATCAATGATAAACACATTGAGGTTATTGTACGCCAAATGCTACAAAAATCAAGAATTGTTGAATCCGGCGATTCCTCTTTCTTAGAAAATGACCATGTGGATAGAATTAGATTATTAGATGAAAACGATAAATTGAAAAATCAGGTTGCAATTGAAGAACTTGGTGATTCTAAATTTAAAGAAGGTCAGTTAGTTACAAAAAGACGACTAAGAGAAGTAAATTACGACCTGACAAAACGTGGAAGAAATCCTGCTACTTTCAGACCTGCTGAACCCGCTATTGCTGAACCAATGTTGCTTGGTATTACTCAGGCATCACTTACAACAGAAAGTTGGCTTTCGGCAGCTTCATTCCAGGAAACTACCCGTGTTCTTTCTGAAGCTTCAATCGCTGCTAAAGTTGATACATTAGCCGGGCTTAAAGAAAATATTATTATTGGACAGCTCGTTCCTGCCGGTACCGGATTACGCGTCTATCAAGATATGACTGTTATAAGTGATTCTCAAGATACAAATTACATTCCTGAAAAAGATGAAGAATCAGATGATTTGCTTCTTAAAGACGACGATACTGCCAGTTTTTATCATAGCATTATTGAAAGTGTTTAATTAATTTTTTTTGGAAAATTGGAAGATATTATTAAAGGGGAGTTCTAAAAATTCAGATTTTCTTGTCATTCTGAAGCGTTGTGAAGAATATCAAGTTTACTGATAAAAAATAGTTGTGAGATTCTTCGCTACGCTCAGAATGATAATTTTTAGAACTTTCCTGCAAATTTTTTCCAATTTTCCATTTTTTCTAATGAGGGCTTTAAATGAGAAAATGGAAAATAGAAGATTCAAGTGAACTTTATGCTATTAATGGTTGGGGAAATGGCTATTTTGATATAAATCAAGATGGTAATGTAGTAGTTAAACCAAGGAAAAATGGCGTATCAATTGATTTAAAAGAGTTAATTGATGAACTTCAGTTGAAAGATGTATCTTTGCCGGTATTACTTCGTTTTCCTGATATTCTTGACGATAGAATTGAAACTATTTCTAAATGCTTTGAAACCGCTTCAAACGAATATGGCTTCAAAGGAAAATATTACACAATATATCCAATTAAAGTTAATCAGGTAAGACCAGTTGTTGAAGAAATTATGCGTTACGGCATCAAGTTCAATATTGGACTTGAAGCCGGCTCAAAGCCCGAACTACACGCTGTCCTTGCTATTACTAACAATCCGGAAGCCCTTATTATTTGCAATGGATATAAAGATGAAGATTTTATTCAATTAGCACTGCTTGCTCATAAAATGGGGAAACAGGTTTATATCGTTGTTGAAAAACTCAATGAACTTAAACTCATTATCGAGCTATCCAAGAAATTAAGGGTTAAGCCCAATATAGGAATACGCATTAAACTTGCAAGCTCTGGCTCCGGGAAATGGGAAGATTCTGGTGGCGACCAAAGTAAATTTGGACTGAATGCAAGTGAATTACTTGAAGCCATTCAAATTGCTTCCGACAACAAAGTCCTTGATTGTATTAAACTTATTCATTTCCACCTTGGTAGCCAGATTACTAAAATCAGAAAAATTAAAAATGGATTGAGAGAATGCTCCCAATTCTACGTTCAACTAAGAAAACTCGGCTGCAATATCCAGTTTGTAGATATTGGTGGCGGACTAGGAGTAGATTATGATGGCTCCCGGACCTCAAGCCCAAGCAGCATTAATTATTCCATTCAGGAATATGTTAATGATGCCATTTATATGATTCAAGATGCCTGCGATAAGAATGATTTACCTCATCCTAACATAGTTTCTGAATCTGGACGCTCTTTAACTGCTCATCATTCTGTCCTTGTCTTTGACGTTCTTGAAACGACTACTTTGCCTTCATGGAATGATAATGAAGTAGTGAATAAAGACGACCATGAAATCGTCTTAGATCTATACAACATTTACAATAACTTATCACAATCCACAATGCTTGAAAGCTGGCACGATGCGCAGCAATTACGTGAAGATGCGTTAGATTTATTCTCTCTCGGTATGCTCGATTTGAAAACAAGAGCTCAGGTGGAACGTCTGTTCTGTAGTATTGCCAATGAAGTGTTTGCTTTGTCAACTGAGATGAAGCATCCACCTGAAGAGTTGAGAAATCTTTCTAAGATGCTTGCCGATAAGTATTTTTGTAATTTTTCATTATTCCAGTCATTACCAGATTCCTGGGCTATTGACCAAATTTTTCCAATAATGCCAATTCACCGACTGAGTGAAAAGCCAAACCGCGTTGCTACAATTCAGGATATTACCTGCGATTCTGATGGAAAAATTGACCATTTTATCGGAGTAAAGAACTTTTCAAACAATTTACCTATTCATGAATTAAAATCCAACCAGCCATATTATCTTGGTGTCTTTTTAGTTGGTGCTTATCAGGAAATATTGGGCGATTTGCACAATCTTTTTGGTGATACCAATGCTGTCCATATAACTGTAAAAGATGACGGCTACGAAATTCAGCAGATTATTGACGGTGAAACTGTTGCTGAGGTCTTGGATTATGTCCAGTACAGTGCCAAACGTCTTGTTAGAATTATGGAAACTTGGGTTACCGCATCAGTAAAAGAAGGCAAAATTTCAACTCAGGAAGGTAAAGAATTCCTTTCCAATTACCGCTCCGGACTCTATGGCTATACTTATTTAGAGTAATGCTATTGGCTTTTAGGTACTTACAATCTGCAATGCAAAAACATTCTTTCAAGTATTTGTTTACTACCAAACCTACAACAAATATAAAAAAAAAATATCATTCCAAGCCACCTTATAAAGCGAGTGCTTTATCTGGGGGTTACCAATGACATCTTTACTTTTTATCGGTCATTCTGATCGCAGCGAAGAATCCAGAGAATAGTTGTTAAAAGAAATTTTTCTGGATTCTTCACTTCGTTCAGAATGACAGGGGTAAAGTTATGTCATCTCCATTTTAATAAAGGTCTTACTTCATTTTGGGGTTCAGAATGACAGTGTAAAGTGATGTCATTACCATTTAAATAAAGGTCTTGCTTTATCTGGGGGGGCGGAATGACAAAACAAATTGTTACTTATCAATTGACAATTATCAATTGTTTAGCTGCTTCTATTGAGCTGTCAGAAACTTTTTCACCGCTTAAAAGGCGGGCAACTTCATATACTTTTTCCTTTTCCTCTAAAATTTTCATTCTGGTATAAGTATTATTATTTTCTTCGACTTTTTCTACCAAGATATTGGAATCAGCGAAAGCGGCAATTTGCGGTAAGTGAGTTATCGCAATGACTTGATGGTGGTCAGTAAGGTTTTTCATTGCTTGACCTACCTTTGTTGCAATCCTGCCGCTTACGCCAGTATCTATCTCATCAAATATCAATAAATCAAGTTCGTCGCTTTTTGCAATTATATTTTTCAAAGCGAGCATAATTCTTGATATTTCGCCACCTGATGCAACCGAGACGAGTGGCTTCGGCACTTCCCCTTTATTCGTAGAAATGAAGAACTCAACTAAATCAATACCATCTGGATAAGCTTTGAATTCCTGCTTACCTATTGTTGCAGTAACCTGATGAATATTTGCTGCTATAGCTGAATTCTTTATATTTTTTAGTTTTGAAATATTTAAATTATTTGAAATTTCTTCCTGATTAATTGTTACTTTAAACTGCGGAAAAGCAATCCCAAGTTCAATGAGATATTCTTCAATTGCTTTTTCAAACTTCTTTGCACTATCTTTCCTAATTTGTGATATTTCAGAAGCGTGAATTCCAAGTTCAATTTTCAAATGTTGAATTTCCAGTATTTTTTTATTTATTTCGCTATCGAAATTTGAAATCAAGCTTAATTCCTGTTCTAAAAATATAGTTCGTTCTATTGCCTGCTCTACTGTTCCGTATTTTTTCCGTAATCCTTTTAAAAGAAGTTGGCGCTCGCGCATAGCTTCAATTTTCTCAGGGTCGAAGGATATATTTTGCAAATAACTAAATGTAAATTTTGAAATTTCATCAATGGAAATGAGAGCAGAGCTACATTCTCTCAAAAATACCTCAAAACTGCTGTCAATTCCAGAAATTTGCTCTAATATTTTTTGTGATTTGATAAGACGCGCTCTTGCTGAATAATCATCTTCAGAAAGAAAAACATTTAAATCATTCGACAAATTGAAAAGCAGTTCAGAGTTTTGCATTATATTGATTTGCTTTTCTAACTCATCGTATTCATTTTCTTTTGGAGCAATTTTTTTTATTTCAGAAAGTTCAAATTCGTATTGTTCTTTCTTTAGCTTAATTTCGTTTTCCTTATTTAATAGCTGGTGAAGCTGTTCAATACTTGTTTGAATTTGGTGAAATAAGTGAAAGTAATTCTTCTTTTTTACATTTAAATCTGCAATGTTATCTAATATTTTAATATGAATTTCTTTTCGGAGTAAAAGCTGGTGCTGGTGCTGTCCGTGAAAATCAGCTAATAAGTCGCCAATAGTTTTAAGGAAAGAAAGCTGGACTGGAGTATCATTAATAAATGAGCGTGAAGTTCCTTTGTCAGAAAGTTCGCGCCGAAGAATAAGAGAGGAATCCTCGGTATCCAAATCTTCTTCTTTTAATAGCTCAAAAATGGAGTGGTTCGGGTGAATTTTAAAAATTGCTTCAATTATAGCTTTGCGTTCTCCGCTGCGTATTAAATCGGAGTTGGCACGCTCACCGAGTGCGAGCTGGAGTGCATCAACCATAACAGACTTACCCGCACCGGTCTCGCCAGTGATTATGTTGAGACCGGGGGCAAAATCTAATTCTATTTTTTCGATTAATGCAAAATTTTGGATAAACAAATGTGATAACATTTTATTTATTTTTTAGCAGCAATAGCGCTCTTTTCAATAGTGATTTTTACGTTATCTGCAATTTGAACAATAAATGTGTTTCCGTCAATATCGGTAATTGTGCCGTGCATTCCAGCAGAAGTAATGATTTTATCGCCTTTGTGCAATTCATTCAACATATTTTGATGCTCTTTCTGACGCTTCTGCTGTGGTCTTATCATCAGGAAATACATAATAAGAATAATAGCACCGAACATTACTAAAGTCATAATCATTCCGCCGCCGGAGTCGCCACTCTGACCTCCGCCTGCCGGTGGCATAAAAGCATTCAATTCTAATGGGAAGAAAAACATCTTTAATCCTTTATATTAATAATAAATATATTTCAAACTTCTTTTATACAAAAATATAAAATTTTTTACTCTTCTGAACGATATTTCTCTAAAAAATCTTTTTTCCAGCTTAAAAACTCTCCGTTTAAGATTTTTTGCCTTGCCGTTTTTACAAGCCAAAGATAAAAAGCAAGGTTGTGGAAGGTGCTTAATTGCAAGCCGAATATTTCGCCAGCTATAAAAAGGTGGCGAAGATAGGCAAGTGAAAAATTGTTCGATGCCCAAGAAGGAATATTCTCGTCAATCGGTTTCTTTTCGTACTTATATTTGGAATTTTTTATATTGATTTTTCCATTGCTTGTAAAAAGCTGACCGTTGCGGGCATTACGCGTAGGAAGCACGCAATCGAACATATCAACGCCTCTTTCTATTGCTTCCAAAATGTTTTCCGGAGTGCCAACTCCCATTAAATAACGCGGCTTGTTTTTCGGAATAATATCAGTTGAAAAATCAACTATTTCATACATTATTTCAGTTGGTTCGCCGACTGAAAGCCCCCCAATTGAAAAACCATCGAAATCCTGAGAGCAGTTTTCTTCAAGGCATATTTTCCTCAATTCCTTAAATTCGCTCCCTTGTCCGATTGCAAAAAGGTGTTGCTTTGTTTCGTAATTGTCGCGGGTTTCTTTGAAGTAATCAAGAGAAGTTTTTGCCCAGCGAACTGAACGCTCCATTGCTTTCTTAGCATCTATAAAAGAAGCAGGATAGTGGATACATTCGTCAAGCTGCATCATAATATCGGAGCCAATCGTTTGCTGGATTTCCACAACTCTTTGAGGAGAAAACCAGTGCTTTGAGCCGTCAATATGCGATTTGAATTCTACTCCATCTTCTTTGATTTTTCGCAAATCCTTAAGTGAAAACACCTGATAGCCACCGCTATCGGTAAGAATCGGCTTGTCCCAGTTCATAAAATTATGCAGTCCGCCAAATTCTTTTAATACTTCCGTTCCGGGACGCAGGTAAAGATGATATGTATTGCCGAGTATGATTTGAGAACCGATTTCTTTTAACGAGCGGTGGTCAATTGCTTTTACTGTGCCTTGCGTTCCAACTGGCATAAAAATCGGTGTTTCGATTTCGCCGTGAGCAGTCCGCAAAATACCAGCCCTTGCCTTTGAATGTGTGTCAGCTTTAGTTAATTCAAACATATTTTGAATGATTTCCAAATTTTATGTAATTCAAAATACAAAACTATCTAAACTTGAGCGTTTTTGCAAGTTGTTAATTGTTAATTGTTAATTATTAATTATTAATTGTTGATTTGAATGATGTTGAGATGTTTTAGATGAGTAATTTTTCGTCACAAGTTGAAGTTTGGAAGTAGTTTTCTTCTTATTCCCCTCTTGAGAGGGGCAGGGGTGTGTTCTTCTCTCCTTCCCAAGTTGAACTTGGGAAGTAGTTTTTTAGTCATGCTATCAGCTTGCTGATAGTATGACTTAAAATAAAAAAAATAAAAAAAAATATTTGGATTTTATTTTAAAAATAATTAGGTTTGCAATGTCTCAGAAATATCAGAATAAATATATAAAAATAATGGACATAGAAAAGCCATACAGCAAAGAAAATATTGCATTTGAAGAAGCACCATGGAGGTGTGCGGATCTGTAACATTTTAACAATCCCGTTTCTTTGAAAAGAGTAAGATTTACTCTTCAATGTATTCAAAATGACATAGAAAATTTAATTAAAAAAAAAAATATTTCATAATCATTATTAATATTTCAAATTTTAAAAGGAAAAAAAATGAAAGATCATTGGACAATCAGAAATGCAATAGGAATATCTGTAATACTTTTTGGTTTTACTTTCGTAATTATATGTTATATACTAAAACCAGAAGAAAATGTCATGAATGTTCTATTGCCTGTTGTTGCTACCTGGGTAGGAACTATTATTGCCTTCTATTTTGGAAAAGAAAACTTCGAAGCTGCTACTAAGTCTTTCCAGGAAGTTATTAAATCTTTAACTCCAGAACAAAAAATGGCTTCTACTTTAGTCAGAAATGTTATGATTCCAACAAGCAGATTATCTTTTATTATTTTTGATGAAAAAACTTATGAAATGCCTATAATGAATATTATTAACAAGGAAGGATTTGAAAAGTACCAAAGAATTGCTTTTATTACTTCTGAAAGCGTTTTCAAATATATGATTCATAAAAGTACTTTCGCTTTATTTCTTGTTGATAAAATTAAAGATAATAAAAAGAATGTTAATGAACTTACTCTTCAAGATATGCTTGGAGACAGTAAAATTAAGAAAATGCTGGAAAAATCTGTTAGTTTTGTTTCCATTAATTCTAACCTATTAGAAGCAAAACAAGCAATGGATGCAATTCCTGAATGTTTAGATGTTTTTGTTACAAACAACGGAAATGAAAACGAACCTATATTAGGTCTGGTAACTAACAATATTGTTTTAGAAAATTCCAAAGTGTAGTATTTTAATAAGTAAGAATTATTTGCTGATAACAATATTTTAAATTAAAAGAAAATCAAAAATAAGAGGTTTTATGAAAGTTTTAAAAGTTGGCTCTAAAGGCGAAGAGGTTAAATTGTGGCAACATTTCCTTATTGGGCAGGAATTCATTCATATTATTGCTGATGGTGTTTTCGGTGAAAGAACCCTGCAAGCCACGATTTTATTTCAAAAGAAGCATAATCTTCAACCAGACGGAGTTGTTGGAAACAAGACTTTTGGAATGGCTATGCTTCTCGGTTTTTCTGTTGTGAGAAATGATGATGATTCCAAGTATGGACCTAACTGGCCCAAGAAACCAAACCTTACTCCGTTAGTTAGTAACGAAGAAAGGGCGAATATTTTCGGCAAATTTAAATTTAAGCATAATCCTTTGCAACATTGTCCTGAAAATATTACTATTCTTGATGATTGGGTTAAGGAAAACATTATTCAGGTAAATATTCCACAGTTAAAGAAAATTGCAGGGATTTCCAAAGTTTCATTCAATAAAAAAGTTGCCGTTCAATTTCAGAACATCTGGAAAGAATGGGAAAATAATAATTTATTAGCTTTGGTTCTAACCTGGAGTGGGGCTTTTGTGCCAAGATTTGTTCGCGGAAGTAAAACTACTTTAAGCAATCATTCCTTTGGAACTGCTTTTGACATAAATTATTCATGGAACACTTTAGGAAGCATTCCGGCTTTAGTGGGCCAAAAAGGGACTGTGCGTGAATTAGTGGAAATTGCAAATGCCAACGGATTTTACTGGGGCGGACATTTCAAAAGATTAGACGGTATGCACTTTGAAGCATGCCAGGTGATGTAAATATTATACAGTTTTAAGTCATACGAGCAGCAAGCTGTTCGCATGACTGGAAAGAAAAAAATTAAAAAATATTTGCATTTTAATAAAAAAATTATTACGTTTGCAATGTCTCAAAAATATCAGAATAAATATATAAAAATAATGGACATAGAAAAGCCATACAGAGAAATAGCATTGCATTTGAAGAAGCACTTCTGCTGAGAGTTCGTAGGCAGAAGAGAAAACTCTGAATTACATAAATTTGCTTTATTTGATAGATATGATAAAAAGAATATTTAATTTTTTTTCCAATAATAATAACTATATTTTAGAAAATAGTGATTTATTTCCTTTAAAAATAGGTAACTCCTGGTTATGTACTATTAATGCTTACGATAAATCAAATAATAATATTTTTATAGATTCATATGGAAATAAATATCCTTATGATACAAATCTCAGAGTTATATCAGAATTCTCTACCAGAGAAGGTAAAGTATTTTTTTTACAACTAGAAAGCAAACAAGACAAACATCTTATATATTTCTTAAAAAAAAATGATGGATATTATGTAGGAGAAAAATCATATAGTGAAATTAATTTTTTTTCACAACCCTTATTTATTTATCCTGTTAAAAAACATTTAAAATATAATTTTTTATCAGATAGAATAGAAGTATTATCTACAAATGAAATGATTTCCGTACCTGCTGGCACATTTAAATGTTATTCATATCAAATTAAATCAATTCATCCATATGAACCATTATTAATAAGATATTTATCTCCTGGTATTGGTGAAATTAAGATTGTTACTATTTTACCCTCAATTTTAAATGAACAATTTATCAATTCTAAGATAGTAAAATTGGATACAGTATTAAAATCTTATAAAATATTATGAATTAAATAAATAGGAGTAAAAATGTTTGGATTAATGAAGCCAAAAAACTTTGAGTTACGTGATAAAAGTACAATAAATAGTTACAAAGAAGTCTATTGCAATATATGTCGAAGGATTGGTAAACAGTATGGCAATAAAGCAAGAATTTTTTTAAACTATGATATAACTTTCTTTGCATGGCTAATAAAACAAAAAAATTGTGGTCAAATTGGAAATGATATAACACAAAATATATCAAATTTTTTTGACTTTTGTGCTTCTGTTAATGTTCTTTTAGCAAAACAAAAAATCCAGGATAACATTCAAGATGAATATAAATATTTTGATATACTTCTATTCAGAACATTTAAAAAACCATTTTCTGAATCTATTGAGAAATTAAAAAATAACAATTTCCCAATAGAAGAGTATAATTCAATATTGGGAGATTTTGATGATATTGAAAAAGCATACCCACCAAATTTTGATTCTTTAAATGAATTATTAGACTACTATTCCAATCCCATCGGAAAATTGACAGAATTGTTTTATGCAAGCAGTTCTATCTTTTTTCCTGATACTAATGACAAAGAATTAATTTCTAATTTTGGTAATCTTTTTGGTAAAATTATTTATATTAATGATATATTAGAAGATTATGAAAAGGATAAAAAAAGGAATAATTTTAATCCTCTTATAAATTGGAACTTACAAAATAAAGAACTTGATATTAATGAAAGTTTTTTATCTACAATACAATATCTAGAAAATTTACAAACCAAAATAGAGTTTATTGTAAATGATTTAAATTTATCCAATGAAAGCAAATTTTTCGTAAATTCTATCTTAAAATACAATCTCAAATTCCGTAAGTTATTTTATTCCAATCCAAAATATAAATTGATGAAAAACAATGTAAATTTATTTAAAAGATTAAAAATAAAATGGATTGATTCATCAAATTTTGTAACTCAATATTTTATTTTAAAACAATTTACTATTGAAAATAGCATAATTTCCAAAATTAAATATCATTTGATTTTTTATTTAACTATGTTAACTACTTTATTTTTTGATAAAAAAGTAACATATTACAAAATAGCTGGGGATACTGGGGCTATAATTTTTGGTATTATATGTTTTATTTGTTGTTGCTATTCTTTCTTTAAACCTGGTGGTATGTGCCAAGGACAATGCTGTGGTGGCCGTGACCCTTATGGTCCTAGTTGTGCTGATATATGTTGCGAATCTTGTAGAGGTTGATGTTGTTGTGAATAAATTTCAATCCCTTAAATAATTTTATTAAATTATATCACACAAGTAAAAACTTTCGAGACTTTTTTTTACGGAACATTCGTTAGGAAATAAAAGATGGATTCCACTTAGAAAAGTGGAGTCCATCTGCTTTCCAAACTTTACGAAAGTTAAGAAACTTTCGTAAAATGGGAAGAATGCAATGTCCTTTATCCCGCCAGGGATTAAATTTTGCAAATACATATAATATAATCCCTTTCGGGATAAATTGGTTTCGGTGGTTCATTTTTTCTACAAATATTTAATCCCTTTCGGGATAAAAGAAGAATTTTAAAATAGAAAAAAATATTTTGAATAATTTGTAATATTATGTTATTTTATAAAATAAAAATAAAGCTAAAATATTTTGCCTTCAGGAATATTATATATAAGGGCAAAATTGCACGTTTTTAGCTTTAGGTATATTTTAGAGATATTTTTAATTAATTTTTGGAGGTATTTATGCAAAAAGAAATATTTAAAAAATGGTGGTTTTGGGTTATAGTTGTTTTTGCACTGGGATTGATTTTAAAAATCACTGGTTATAATGAATCTGAAACAAAACAAGCAGATTCTACTTCTTCTTCAAAAGAGTTGACTAAAGAAGAAATTGCTAAAAGCAAGGAACATGATTCTTTGGCAGCTATAGCAAAAGAAGGTAATAAAAAGATTGATTTTATTAATGAAATAAAAGGAAATTTAGAAAATTTAAAAATTTACCAAAATACTTTTTATGGCACTAATTTTAAATCTTATTCTCCAGTAGAAATATTAAATGTATTAAACAACTGGACTGATACTTATAAGAAAATTTACAATTCAACTGATAATGAGATATTGGAATTTAAAACTGAATATTATAAATTATTATCAAAAGCATTAAAAGTTAATTATCCTGCTTTAAGAAAATATTATACTCAAGTATTAAGCGATAAAATGTGGGAACATAATTGGAAAATAAAATGCAATGGTAATAAGAATACTGTAATAACTTTTACAGCAACGGCATTTTCTAACAATAAAAATATAAAAGACGCTTACGAAACGATTGTAAATGAATTAGATAAATGTAGATTTAAAAAAGCTAATTTCATTTGGTCTGATTTTGCCAATGAATATACATCTTATACTATTAATAGCATAGATGACTTAGACGATATTAAAGATTTAAAGTAAATTATAGGTAAAATAATGAAATATTGTGTTAATTGTGAAAAGAATGTTATTCCAAAACGTCATTTTGGAGTTTTAGACTTTATTTTCTGTTGCTTTTCTGTAGGTTTCTACTTGTTAATTTATTTTGCAAAACCAAAACGATGTCCTTCTTGTAACGGCACTCATTTTACATCAGTAAAAAAAGGTGCAGAATTAAGGCCAAATAATCGGTAAACAAGCACACAGATTTTGAGTAAATAAAGTTCAAGAGTAACAATAGTATAATCTTTTATTTTTTATATACATAACTTTGTATGGTGTTTTAGTCATATTAGTTGCAAGTTGTTCTTATGACTGGAATAAAAAAATAAGCTAATAAGCATAATTGTTCTTTGTTCATTTTTTCTACTAAGGTTAATAATTTAAAATAAGGTTTCTTGTTCAAAAATAATCCTTTAAATAAAAACTATAAAACCTTATTTCAATAATAACGCTTAGTAGAAAAATGATACTCAAGTTTGAAAACCTTATTAGCTTATTTCAGATAGAAATATTTAAGATGTTTTGATTTGTAATTAAGTGTTTCTTTCCTAAAAATCCATCTTGGGAAAGAGAAGAGTTTTATTGCGATGAACTGTTTCTTCGTTTGAAATTGTTGATTCTATTGTTAGATGAATCAATGAAATATTGGGTTAAAGTGAATTTTCCGTTAAAAGTGTTATTTCCTTTTTGGAAATTAATAAATTCACTTTTGAAATAGTTGTTTCTTCTTTTCGAAGAATTAAAGAAACGTTTGGATAAACAGTTTCCTCGTTTGGATGAAGTAAAGTAAGGTGGAAATGGTTCATCCAAAGGTGGAAATGGTTCATCCAAAGGTGGAAATGGTTCATCCAAAGGTGGAAATGG
>DAIOVK010000012.1:14605-16332 GCA_036759045.1 Kapaibacterium sp. (SeqCode)
TTCATCCAAAGGTGGAAATGATTCATCCAAAGGTGGAAATGGTTCATCCAAAGATGGAAATGGTTCATCCAAAGGCGGAAATGATTCATCCAAAGGTGGAAATGAAATAGCCAATGAAATTATTGCTTTTTTGTATTGTAAATATTTTAATTCAAAAATAAATAATTGTCTTTTTAATCACAAATTTCAGGATTTAATTATGGCAAATGGCGAAGTAAAAAGGAATTACAATATGACAGACGCAGAACTTTGTATGTTTACGTCTCATTTATGCCTAACTCTGACCCGCGACCTTGCAGATTTAACAGAATTCGGAATAACAGCCGCAAAAATTTCCGCATTAAAAGCACTCGGCGATGCTTTTGAAGTTACACAAACAGATGACTACTATCGTGGCGAAAAGCGTGTTTCGACAGAAGAAAAAACTGCAAAAGAAGAAGTAGTAATGGATTATATGCGAAAAATGGGGATGCGTGCTGCTTTGAAATGGGGTGTAAAATCTAGTAAATATGCCCGGCTCGGCATCGAAGGTTTAGCAAAATTCAAAGAAGACAAACTTCTATTAAAAGCAAGAGATATTCATACTTTTTTAACTGAAAATTTGGCGGATTTGGCTGATGTTGGTTTAACGCAGGCAATGCTTGACGATTTCGCTACAGCTAATAATGACCTTGAAGGCGCACGGAATGCCCAGTTAAATGCAATAGAAAACCGCGACCTATCTACTTCAACCCGTGAAATAAAAGGAAATGAAATCTATGAGTTGGTTTCAAAATACTGCGAAATCGGTAAAAAACTTTATTTCAACAGCAATCCTGCAAAATATAACGACTACATTATTTATCAAAAAGAAGCTGGTGGCTTGTCTGTTCCTACGAATTTCTTCTTCAATTTTATGAATCTTACTTTTTACTGGGATGTGGTAAATCACGCCACAAGTTACCAGTTGGAAAGAAAGCATGGCAATGAATATGTTCAGATTTATGCTGGGAAAGACCCAGAATTTCAATTTACCCCGCCAGATGGGCAGGGATTTTATCGCGTTAGAGCCCGTAATATGAATGGCTTCGGTCCATCAACCGAAGATTTAGAACAGTGGTATTTTGCGGTTCTTCCGCCCGCAAGCAATTTAGTAATTAATGACACTGAAATGAATCCCGGACAATACCGCTTAACATGGACAGCTGTTCCCACAGCTACGGAATACAGCGTTTACCGTTCAGTAGTAGAAAACGGACAGCCATTTGCGGATTTTTCACTTCAAGGCAAAACCGCAGAACCAAATTTCGTTATAAACGTGGAAAGTGGCAAGAGGAATTACTTTAGAGTTAATACGAAGAATCAAAGCCAATATGCACTGCCGAGCAGTCCCGTGTGGATTGAGGTGTAGTTGGCTGTCAGCTATTTGTTAAACTCCTTCCAAAATTGAATTTTGGAAGGAAAGTTTTCTTCCCAAGTCCAACTTGAGAAGGAGGGGAAGAATGTTTCTTGTACTTTTTTAATATATAAATTTTTTTACATTTATAAATATGAATCCACTTTAAAAACGATAATATGTCATTTCCGAGAAATCGGAAATCCATACCCAGCGTGGTTTATAGATACCCGTTTTCACGAGTAAGACACTTTTTAGAGTGGACTCATATTTTAATTAAATATAAGGATTTTAAGTTTAATTATTAACTCACCTTACGCATTCCCCTCTTGAGAGGGGCAGGGGTGTGTTC
>DAIOVK010000013.1:0-16153 GCA_036759045.1 Kapaibacterium sp. (SeqCode)
TTCTCAAAATTAATGAATTTACGTTAATCTTGCCTGAATATTTTAAATTGAGAAAGAAATCTGTTTTTTACTTCCGTAAAGTTGAAGTAGGCAAAAGTAAATATTTCATTGTTAACTGTTTTGCTCATTTAAAATTTATTGTTTCAAAAGTCGTCTATATTTAGTTATAATAAACTGAGGAAAAAATGAAAAAGTTTACTTATTTATTTATCATATATGTATTTGCATTATTTTTAATTCAATCTTGCTCACAAAAAGATGCTTCTGTAAAAACGATTGGTATTATTCAAATTGTTGAAGACACTGAATTAGACAAGGGAAGAGAAGCATTGGTAAATATACTTAAAGATTCCGGCTTTGTAGATGGAAAAAATATAAAAATTAATTATCAAAATGCCCAAGGGGAAATGTCGAATATCCCTATGATTATAAATCAATTTAAAGCTGAAGATGTTGATTTAATAATAACAATAACAACACCATGCACTATCGCTGCTGCTCAATTGGTAAAAGACATACCCATTGTTTATTCAATTGCTTTCAACCCGGAGCAAATGGGTTCTAAAGACTACGGAAAAAACATTTATGGCTCTTATGATTCTTATAATATTGAAGAATATGGTTCGCTAATTAAAGAAATTTTGCCAAATAAGGTTCGGGTAGGTTTACCTTATAATCCGACTGAAGCTAACGCTACTTTTTCAAGGAATAAAATAAAAGAACACTTATCGGCAGCAGGTTTTGAAGTAATTGATATGACTGTTAATTCAAGTAACGACCTTTTGCAGGTTGCCCAAACATTAGCTCAAAAAAAAGTAGATATGTTTATGGTTGGTGCAGATAATATCGTTGTTCTTGCTCTTCCTTCCTTAGTCAAAGTTGCAGAAGCGAATAAAATTCCTATTTTCACAACTGAAGCTTCTAATATAGAAAAAGGAGCTGCTATTGGCTTTGGTACTGACTACAAATTATGGGGTGAAGAAAGCGGAAAGATTGCAATTAAAATACTTAAAGGTGAGAAAGTGGAAAGCACCGAATTAGCCGGGAAAAAGCTATTTATCAATACATCTGCAGCTCAAAAACAAGGTTTGGTTATATCAGACAGCTTAATTCAGAAGGCAGATAAAGTTATTAAGTAATCTAAGATTTGGTTAGGAAAAATGAATTCGTTTTATACAATTTTGCTTTTAGTCGTTTCTAATGTTTTTATGACCTTTGCCTGGTATGGACATCTAAAATTTAAAGAAATCCCCGGTTTCAACAATTTAGGACTTTTTTATATTATTGTAATTTCCTGGGGTATTGCGTTTTTTGAATATTGCTTTCAGGTTCCGGCAAATAGAATTGGTTTTGCCGGCAATGGTGGAAAATTTACCTTAGTCGAACTGAAAGTACTTCAGGAAGTAATAACTCTTTCAGTTTTTACGATTTTCTCATTACTTTTTTTTAAAACTGAAACATTTAGAATGAATCATTTTATTGGATTTGTTTTTTTAGTTCTTGCTGTTTATTTTATTTTCAAAAAGTAATTATATATTTCCTAAAGCCAGAGGTGCTTAGCTAAAGTAAAAAAAGTAATGACACTATTTTTCACTTTCGCACAAGTTTCCCGGGCTTTGCGTAAGTTTATAAAACAAATTCAAAGAAAACAAATATTTTATTATCTTCCGCCGGCAATAGAAATTCTAATATCTAAACCAGTTTGGACAGTGCTGTAGCCGGGTGTTGAAGCACCTTCGGTATAAGTGCCTTCATATCGGATAAAGAAAGAAGCAGTAATTCTGTTACTCATAGAATATCTAACTCTAGGTTCAATAGTAATTTGAGTATTGCCATCAAGGGTTCTGCCGTTTTCGCCGGTATAATCCAAGACATCATAAGTAGAGCGTTTGTTCTTTTTGAAAGAGCCAGTGAAGCTAAATTCAACGTCATTTTTTAGAACTAAGCCAAACATTGGAAATTCAAATCCCTTTAAAGTATAGCTTGCCTGAGCTTGAATTTCGTCAGTTGCCTGCCGTGTAATAGTTGACCTGTTTGAAGAAGACAACTGATATTGGGAAGTAGAATTATATTTTAAAGTAGCAGTTAAAAGTCCGTCAAGGGCTTTTTCATCGAAAGACATAGTAATACCGAAAAGTGGCTGGAAACCATACTGAATTTGCTGACTTTGAACAGCTCTTCCGTTATCGGTAATTTGAGCGCTTTCGGTGTATTTAGTGCTATACAAATGTTCAAATGAAATCTTTTTAGCAACACCACCCCAGATTCCCCATTTTTCTATTCCTTCCCATCTGATTCCCCAATTAATAGCAGGTAGAAATTTTCCAGCTTTTCCACCGATAAAGCTAAAAGCTTCCATTCCATCATGAAAAGATTCTGAAAGAGCATTTAGTAGCATACTGTTTTTTGTAACAGTATCCAAATCCATAGCTTGAATACGCTCTTTTTCTATATTGTAAAGTTCAATTACGTGCTCAACAGTATTATTGAAAACGTTAAAGCCGAAAACCGACGGAAATGTTAAATATGTTCTGTTAAAGGATTCTAATGCGACAATATTTGTAAAAGTAGGAATCCCCATACTATCAGAAATAACAGTTTGATTTCTGTTGTAACCGAGTTCAGATTTCCATGTAAGTTCTAAAGTTGCACCTTCCCAAAGAGGACGCGAGGTCTTTAGTTCAAGAGATGTTTTTTGACTGAAATTATCTTGCAAAATTGAGTTTTTTGGACGCAATCCGGGATAAGTAGAAAAGCTAAAGAACGGGAAACGACTTGATGGTTCAATATTATAACCGCCGTGAGGATTACTTACCAAACCAAGTTGATAGGCAAAAGAAGGACCGAGGTACATTTCGCTTTCCCTGAAAGTCAGCCCTCTTCCCCAAAAATTAGTCATACCTGTTCCGCCGTAAACGCCGGGATTTGTAGCAGTATTTGATTGAGTGAAATTAATATCAAATTTTTCGTAGTCAAAAAATATAAATTTAAAAACATCTCCTACTGATTTCAAAACGCTTGAATTGGGCTGTGTTGGAGGGGCTTTTGTAGTATCAGGTTGGCTTTTCTTGATTTTTTTATCATTAGAAGAAGCAGTAGCACCAAAAAGCATATCGCCAAAAGATTTTAATTTCAAACTGGTATTGAACCTGATATTATTTTGGAATCCGGCACTTTTAGCAGCATCAGCAATATGTGGGTCTGTTTGCAGAGGGTCCTGCCATGTGTAAGTTGTATTGAATAAGCCAGTCATATCAATAAACTTTAGTAAATCCCCAAGAGGTAAGCGTGGTTTAAAGTTAATTACTAAATTCTGCGAGTGCTGATTACTTCGTCCAAGGTCGATAATTTTTCCATTATTGAAAAACATTATAGCAGCAATTTCGCTTCCAGTCCGCTGTTTCCCGAATTCATCTAATTCTAAAGGAACTAAGGTGCTTCTGGTAGTAACAGAATAATCTATTGTTGGATTTAGTAAACCACCTTCTGCCAACTTCCAGTTGAGCTGTGCCTGCTGCTGTGCAGAAAAATCACGGTACACTGGACTTGGATATTCAAGATAACGCGACTGCTCAGTTGTCCGGCGCCTCATTAAATTGAAAGAATAATTGAAACTAACTGGTAAAATATTTATTTTTAATTTATTATAAATTCCAATCATTGGAACATCAGCAAGCCATGATGTTGGATTAAATGAAAGAATATCCGGGATTTGCACTCCATATTGGGCAGTAAACTGCCATAACCAGTTAAATCGTTCAGCATACAAAGGAGAACGCAAGAACTCCTGAGAATATGAATATCCAAAAGTAACCCGATTAATTGTTTGATTAACCAACCAGAAACTTGAAGGAATACCGAGCCGAACCCCTGTTAAAGCCCAGCTGTCCTGCACCCTTAACGTTTGAGACCTTAACCTTATGTTGTTTGCAATTTGTTCTGCCTCCTGTTCAGAAAAGCCCTGCTGAATTGCCTGCCTTCTTGCAGATTCAGCAGCTTCCTCCAATTTTATATCATTGTTTGCAACATACTCTGGATTTTCCATATACTCTGCGTGAGTAAATGTTATTGGTACTTTCATTTCAGAGAATGAAGCCGGAGCAAATTTTTCTAAATTTCCTTGAACGGTTACTGTCCAGTTCGTTGTGCTAATTCTGTTTCCGAACCTGTTTTCAATCATATGGAAATTAGGTCTGGAATGACTGAAAGAAGCATTTACGTTGCCTAAATCAGCTAATTTCATATCAAAATTAGCAACCCCAGACCAGTCAGTCCTATCCTCCGGACTTAGCAGTCTCAACTCGTCTATCCACATTGTAGTAGTTAGCTCGTTCGGGTAGCGCTCTGCCGGATTTGCAATACCGAAACCAAAGAACTGAATTCGCGTTAATACTGGATTCCCACGAATTGCAAAATAAGCAAGCGGGTCATTGGGAACAGGGAAGACTTGTCTATCCCACAAATTCATAGTATCACGAATTTGCTTTATTGCTGTTAATTCTGATAGCTCTATTTCAATAGTGTTTTTATCCCAATCACGCAGCAAAGGTCTTCTGTATTCATAATAATTTGATGAGTCAGTACCAAACCGCATATAAGCATAAGCTTTGGGAACAGCACCGGCAACTATATTTTCTGGCATTGAGCCATCACCGTGCAAAAATACCTTTAATTTTGAATAGTAGAAAACATCAAGTGGCTGAAAGAATCTAACTGCCATTCTCTCTTCGCCATATCTTAAATTCTTAACCTTTATAGCTAATGATTGTTCATTTAGCTTGATAATCTGATTTGGGTCCGGATTATTCAACTGCTTTTGAGGACTTACTCCGGGAGGCATTGTATAATAATCAGGAGGACCGCTGTTTTCTTCAATATTAACAAAAGAAACCTGAAGAACGCTATCGTCAGTAGGCACATTTTGTAAATTATTTACTCTCTGCCAATTTGAGCCAAGCAAACGCCATTCTGCAATGCTTGCTTTAAACATTCCTCCTTTGAACCATACTCTTATATATTGGATATTCGAAAACAAAGGATTTCCTACTCTTCTCATTGGGTCACGAATTGGGATTCTGTATAAATACCAGCCGTTGCTTCCACCACCAACGATTTGTGTATTGTTGTTCGGGTCTGGAACTAAATTCACTTCGTATTGAAAATAAGAATTGTCTAAAGCTATTGTCTGCCCGTTGTTGCTGTTTAAAATTTCAGTATCAGGAAATTGTCCCATTTCAGAAACACTTGCATTTCCTTCAAAATTATTATAATTACTGAAATCTTCTTCAACTCTTAAATCATCATCTTTGCTAAAATCGAATTTATAATTATCTCTTGCAGGGTCATCTTCTAAACCTAACGGAGATGGATATTGTTCTTTTTCTTTTGTATTGTCCAAAGCGTCAATACCAACGTCCTCGCCGGCATCAATTATATTATTAGGCATAGGATTAGCAGCAGTAATACCATCTTCAGTATCCAATGCCTGATTCGGTATAATATCTTCACTAATCTGACCAATATCTATATACATTTTACTTTGTCCGGGTTCATACTGGTCTATTTTCATCATTATTTCAATATATTCGATATTTTCAGAATCGAAATTAGTTGTAAAAGAAGAAAATAGCTTCTGAAAGCCGCCCCATATTTTTTCCTTATTTTCTGGTTTATAGCTGAAAACGTTGGTGCTATCAAAATTAGGATTTTTTCTATCCAAAAACTCCGGATTTTTATTATAAATACCGCGTTCATAAGGATTAAAATTAATATTCAATGGGCTTAGGTTCGAGCGTCCCTGAACAGTTGAGCGTTCAGGATATACTTCTTTAATAGGAGTTCTTGCAATAAAATACTGATACCAAAATGTTTTTCCTCTGAATTTTGCTCTTTCTAAAGCATCGAAAGCAATTGAACTGTCCTCAGGTTGTGAGCAGTGCTGCCATTGATAAGGAGAAAGTCCAAGAGAAATATATCTTTGCGCTCCTTCAAAGTCATCGACATAAACTACCGGCTCATTATTATCCGCAGCAACATCAGAAGTACGTTTGTTTGGCTCTGGCAAAATCATTGCCCATTCAGCTTTTATTCCCATTGATGATGGTGCTTTGGTATCATAAAATGGAATGTTATCAAGTAATTTAGTTAGCCAGGGAGTATCCCAGTTAAGTTTTGTGTCAAAACCAAGCATTGAATTAGCAACAGGTTCCTCGCCTAAACGCACTCTGTCAACAATTGCTGCCTGGTCGTAATACATAAAAGTAAAACCCAAATTTGCATTTAAGTTCCTGCTTTTAAATAATTCATAATCACCACGAACACCAAGCAAAGTCTTTGTAGTTAAATTAAAAACATCATTTGCTTCATATTCTACTTTCAGGTTAGCATTTGGCAATGTGGCTCTGGCATTTCTTAATGTTAACCTGCCAGAATAATAATCTACTACGTAATCTTCATATTCACGGAGAGTAACTCCATCAAGAGAAACTTTCACACTTCCGGGTGATAAATTATAAGCACCGAGCGAAATGACATTTGTTGCAGTTCCTGTTACCTCACCTGAAATAATGAATCTGTCTCTTGCTGTATTTCTACGTGCTACGTCATAAGTAGTATCATAAACATCACTGTAAATATACTGCTGAGCTATTTGAGGTGAACCAATTTTTTCAAAATAATCAATAAGCCCCTGACGGAATGGCTCTGCGCTTGGAAAAGTTATTTCGCCTCTTACGGAATTAAAGAATGGCTCTTTCAAGTCGAATTTTCCATCTGGAGGAGTTGCACCAGTGCTATTATTAACCTGGTCAACCCGCAAAACTGATACTAATTTATCGCTTGCGCCGGGCAAAACGTCACTTGAATCGTTTGATTTATTTATATACCAAACTCCAATTTCAGTATCATTAATATTAACATTTGTTGCGTTAATTGAATAAATGTTCTTCATCTGACGCTTCCACAAAGTAGAGAAGCCGGGTTGCAAATTTGGACGATAAATCAACTTCAATATCATAGTATCTTTTTCATTTCCAAATTCATTGAAAGTACCATAGTATAAATCGTCTTCCATAGCCGTAGTAGCTCCTTCAATTCTGTAATTAACAGCATAAGTTCTGTCCTGCCGCAAATTAAGAATAGTGAGAGTACCCAAATTAGGGTTGTGCTTATAGCGACTTGAGTCTAACTTTAAAAATGTCCCACGCTCTACAACCCCTGATTGTATTGGCAAATGCTTAATTGCCGGGTCATAATACTCTCCCATTTTCATTTTCTTCGGTTCCAAATCTGCTATTGCAACAGAATTTGAAGAATACGGGCCGTCGCGAACATCACCGGTAGATTCCCAAACATAAATTTCTTTTACTCTGTAATAATTCGAACTTGCGGGAATTACTGGAGTTGAATATTTAAAATACTCATTATATATAGCTTTATAAACTGTATCTAAGAAAAAGTGGTTTTTAGCGTAGTCGTAAGCTCGGATTTGGAATTGCTGACGGCTTGTTCCGCCTTTTACATTTACAAACTTTCTTTCACCGCGTTTTTGTGATGCTAATGTTTTTAAATATAAAGGTCCAAACTGGAAATCGGCTCTTACACCAAAGAGTGCCTGACCACCACTTATTAAACTTGATGTAGTCGGAAGTGATACGTTTCCAACTTCAATAAGTTTAATAATTTCGTCATCTTCACCTTCGTAAGAAACCTTGAATTTATTATCGTATTCAAATTGACGGCGTGTATTCCAATCAGTTCCAATTTTAAATTTGTCTCCAATTCTACCGCTAACGTTAACTCTAATGTCCTGACTAAATATTGGTGAGGATTGAGATTGCCCAAATGCAGAAACAGTTCCAAGATTTTGGGAATCCCAACGCCAGCCGACACGAAGATTAACTTCGCCATTTACATTAATACTGATTTCCGGTTTTCCAAATAAAGAAATAATTGGATTGGGCGGTATTGGAATAGTTAGACCAGTTGAAGAAGCAAGCATACGGGCAATATCGCCACCAGAAAGAGCTGCACTCAAATCGTAACGATTCATCAACGAATCCCAAATCCCATTCTGAATTACTTTCTTTCGCATTGACAAATATTCATCTAAAGGAATTTCGTAGTCGTATCCTACGGGTTTATCTAAAAAAGTTTCATTTGATTTTAAATTTTTTGCACTTGAATCAATAGCTAAATTTTTTTTATAATCCTGCGGTAGAAATTTTGAGCGGGCATCTGATTTTGGGTGGTCAGATGAAAATCTTTTTATTAGCTCATAATCTAAGTATTTGGAAAATGGATAAATGACGCTATCGCTAAAATCAATTGGCGGTAGAGTTTTTATCGTTGTATCAATTAAAATATTTTCTGGGTTTGTTGGCTGAAAATTAAATAATAAATAAAAAGGTGTTTTGAGTAGTGGAGTTGAATAATAATTGAAATAATTATTATATAATAAATTATAAATAAAAAAATTATACTGATAATAGTAAAAATTATTTACAGATTGGTAAGGAAAAAAATAAGAGTTATACTGCTTATAAGTATTAGCTTTTATTTCATCTTGGGAGTTAAAAAATAAAAACAAAAAAAGCAATAAAAAATAAGATTGCTTATATGATATTCTGAAAATGGATTTTGTTTTTATTAGACTAACAGGAATAAATTTAAAATTATTACTGTTAGTAAAACATTGACAGATTTTTTTTCTGTCAAAAATTTTCAACCAATTGAGAATTAGCACCATTATTTCTTTTAATAAAATAAAAACTAATAATTTAATGAAAGCAATTCTTCTTTATTGTTAAAGAAATTTATAACTGACTGATTTTGCTTTTTAATTAAATCTTTAAAAACTTTGTTTAGCCGATAGTTATAAATAGTATTGCTGTTTTTGTAAAAATCCCTAATCGAATTAAGGAATACCTGACTATCCTGAATTTCACCAAGTTGGTCCTGGATTCCTTGCATCTTTTTTAAACTATGCGAGTCTGAGTTTGAAACATTTTTAATTATTTCAGAAACATATCTGAATCTTTTAAAACTTAATCTTAGTTTATGCAACTTATGGAGTATTTCAGTCCATTCATTTTTTAATTCAAAAGAATCAATAAAATTATTAAATTTTTTTTCTTCTTGCTTTAAATTCGGTGAATTTAATAATATTTTATTAATATCTTCAAAATACTCGGTAATATCAAAGAAAACATCATATTTTAATTTAATAATTTTCTGAATATCAAAATTCTCGAAATGAATTTTTTTCAAATCAATTTTTAAAAATAAAACCAGATATTCAAAGAAATCAAGATTAATTTTCTGTAAATTTTTATTTATTTTAGCAATCAGTTCTTTTTCATAATTGAGCAAATACTTATAAAAATCAATCAGCAAAGGATATGAAAAGAACATATTTTGCACTGCAAGAATTTGCACCTGAGTATCTCTCAGCGGATTGAGCAGTTTCAAATGCTTTTTTATTTCCTTGCTAATGCTCAAAAGATATGGAGAATCGGAATAAACCTTTAAGGCATAGCAAAGAGCAGTAAGTTTTCTAATTGAAACTCTAAGGTCGTGGACCGAGTTCTCAGAAAAATAACTTTTACATTTATAAAAACGCTTCGAAAAAAGACCAGACAATCTTTCAAATTCAAGCAGTATTTCATCTTTAATGAGCATTGGTGGATTATTTCCAATCCACCAGCAATGAAAATCTCATAGTGTTTGCCAATGGATGATTTTCTTCAATAGTATTAATGAAGCTAAAATCGAGCTGGAATATGTCGTAACGGACGCCGGCTCCAAAGTTCCAATACTGTCTGTTGCCTAAAGTAGATGGTTCGGTAAAATAGCCGGCACGTAAAGCAACAATGTGTTCGTACCAGTACTCTGCTCCGACAGCAAATTCCACTCCAGCGTTTTCCCAGCCGGTAATTAACGATTTTGGAATTGGGTCTGAACCTAAGCTGTCTCTTTTAACAAGTAGTTTTGAAATGTCGAAAGCAAGTTTTAAATCATTAAATTCATCGCGCAGAACGTTAAAAGCTGCACCTAACTTTAATGTAGTTGGTAGTGGGTCAGATTCTTTTCTATAAGTAATTTTTGGACCAACATTTTGCAGATTGAAACCGACTGATAGAAAATCTTCAAGTGTTGTACCGAAAATATCCAACTCATAAGGTTTCCAGAGCATTCCAATATCGAAAGAAATGCTGTTTCCTACCCCCGCATCGCCACCAACGAAAGCAGATACCGGAGCTAAATTTGAGCGGATATATCGCAATTGCACACCAATTCCGAGGTCTTCTGCAATAATAGTTCCATAAGACAAACCGACTGCGAATTCATTCGATTGGAATTTTTCTCCTGCCTCGCCACTTTCATAAGTCCTGGTAAATTCACCGAGATTCATAAATACTATATTGAACGCTAAAGTACCGTTTAAATCCTCGATGTACTGCCCTATAGTTCCGTAACTATAAAACAAATCAGCATTGAACTGGGGAAGCCATTTTGAAAATGTTAGTGAAACCTGTCTCCAAGGCACATATTCATCTATGCTAACTTCTACTGAATCCTGGAAAGCAAGACCAGCTGGATTCCAGAAGACTGCATTAATATCATCGGCAATAGCAGTGCCGACCTCGCCCATTCCACTTGACCTTGCATCTGGAGATATCAGAAGGAAAGGTACTGCTGAACCACCTGCCTGGCTAAATACGCTTACTTGGTTTCCTAAGAATGCTAATGTTAAAAGCAGGAGTACTGTTGCTTTTGGATTTGTTTTCATTATTCTCTCCATTTTATACTAATTATTTTTTTTCTAAAATTAAAATGATATTTTATTTTGCTAAAATCATTAAAAATGAATTAGCTCTGTTTGAATTTTTATTTGTTCTTGTAACAATATTAAAGAAATAAGAACCACTTGATAAACTCGAATTACTTTCATTTAAGTCCCATCTTATTTCTGCTATATTCCTTGTATTTATCGTATTTTTTAATGTTTTTACAAGTCCGCCATCATATTGATATATATTTACTTCTGCCTCAAATGGTGGCTCTATATTATGCTTAAAGTAAATTGTAGTATAATTGTCAAATGGATTTGGATAATTGCAAACATCATAAACAATTATAAAATTTTCACTTTCTGCAATATTAAAAAACGTTTCTTGTGTAGAAAAATTGTTAAAAACATCCCAAGCCCGAACTTTTATTTTATGGGTGCCGGGAGTTAAGTCGAAAAGAATTTTTTCGACCGTTCCGGATTTAGAATTTTTTAAAGAAGTAGTAAATAAATTTGTCAAATCAATTGAATTTGGATTATCATCAATCCAACCCTCAATCCTATGACCAATTCCCAAACCAGTTGCATTGATTCCGCTTTCATCGCTTAAATCAATAATTAATAAAGGATTATAGCTAACATAATCGCCAGATTTGAATGTCCTGTTGTCCAGATAAAGAGAAATATCTGGTCCTTTTTTATCTACTATCACATTTGAATCTAAGCCAACAACTTTAAATGCCCGTGTGGCTCCTTTAGAAAAGCGATTATCATCTGAATAGGAATAGACATATAGCCGGCCTTTTGCATTTGTATAGCTAATATCTTTAGGAATGATGAAATTAGCATTAAATACACCGTTTTCAACCTGATAAGAGCTTCGGTTAAGCGCTCCGCCATGCCTAAGTATTGAGTGTTTTGAACCATCATCGTCAACAGCTGTTATTAAATCATCGCTATCAAGCATTGTTACTATTGCTATTCCATTGTAATCAGTTACAATTTCTTTGGTTAATGGGTCAATTATTGAGCAGGCAATACTCACATCAGTAAGCGCCTTTAGCTCTATTAAAGAACTATCTTCTTTTACTTCAGTTCCTTTTATTGAATCAATTCTAACGATGTAATCTGGTAGCAAAATTTTTAAAGTCGGGTCGCCGAGCAAAAAGAACTTCTCGCTGTTAGAATCATAATACTTTTGCTTGACTTTAAACATTGCTTCACCAAGATTTAAATACTTACCGTTAGATTGATTTCTTGTTTCAATTGACCTGTAAAATTCATTATTTAGTAAAGCATTGTCGCTTGAAAATACTACCCGTGCAGATGAAAACACTCCAATAGCACCACCAATTTTGCTTAATAAGAGTACTTCTGCCCCACTTTGTATATCAACCAAATCAAATCTTCCGAAATCGCAGGTAGCAGCGGTCAGGAAAAATAATTTATTTAAATTCTTGAATTGCGGTGTAGTAATAGAGCGTTCATAAATTTCTTCGTGGGCAAGCACTCTTGGATTGCCGTGTCCAATCCAGTTAACCAATACTGCACCACTTGTATTAACCACTGAAATTAAATCATCGGTTACCCGCGGCTTTCGTTTTCCACCCGGTACGTTTTCTGTCGGATATTCAACCAGATATAGCTTCTTTTGCTGGACATCCTGCTCCATCACAATATTTGCTAAAGTTTCTGACTGAGTTGTATGCTGCGAACCATTACCGGTATCAGAACCGGCGTAACTATCGTCAGCAAGCAATACTGCTGAAGCCCGCCAATTATCTGATGAAGATTCATTTTCGTAGTGTTTGATTTTTTCTATTATTTCAAAACCAACTTGATTTGATGTAACTGGCATTCGAGCTATAGCAAAATCAATCAAATCGTCATCGCCCACAACACGTGCAAAGTAATCGTCATAAGTTGCTGAGACCGTTGCAGCAACACTTTCGCCTTCATCTTTGGTTTGGTATGTGGTAACGTAATTTATTTGATTTGTTGTTATATTTTTATAATCATAATGTCCATCGCCCCAAAGCATTACAAATCTTGGTTTGACTTCCCAGTTTTGCATTGCAAAAGCAAAGTAATCTCTTAAGGCAGTGGGGTCTGGCATTCCATTTGCAAATTCTAAAAATATATCATCTAACAAAACAATAGATATTTTTAAATCACTGTTGCTGCTTCTGTATTCTTTATATGCTTCTGCGGAAGAAAGTAAATCCTTATGAGTAATAATCACATAATCAGCATTTGCATAATTTTCTCTTAGGTTTGCTATTTTAGTTTTGCTAATATTTGGTGTCTTATATGTACTTGTTAAGAAAAACTTGGAAGGACTTTCTGAATAGATTTCTTTTTTGAAAACAAAAGTATTTTTTACTGTTGTATAGTTATTTAAATATTTTGGTTCCAATGGATTGGTAACATCTAATCCTATTGGAGTACTGCTAAATCCGGTTATCGTATATTCAGTAACTCCCTTCATTTTGGGGTCACTAAAAAATCCGAGTTCGTTTTCTAAGGCAACAAAAGAACGAGGATACTGGATTTCATACCAATCGAAAAATGGAGTTGCACTTAATCCTGAACCAGGATTATTATAATTGAATTTTAATGTGCTTCTGTTGTCTGATGGTATTTCAGAAGCATTTAAACTTACTTTTTGCTGCTTAATAATTGCGTCAATATAGCTTCCTTTTCCTATGCCAACCACATTAAATTCACCTAGTTTTGTACTGGTTTCATAAGCAGTGAAAGTGCCATAGCTGCTTGTCCTGTGAGCTAATGAATATTTATATGTTATTGTTCCGCTTCTGTCTAAATTGTGCAACACATTTGTAAACGAAACGGGAAAAACAGAACGCCCAAGCCATTTTCTTCCTGAACCGCTTGTAAACCTGTTGCTCAGCTCTTCTTTAAATGATAAAAGGCAGGTATAGCTTTGTGGGTAGTTTTGAATTTCGCCTTCTGGAACTGGAGCATCTTCAATTCGCCTGCCATTTTCTCCACCCCAAGTTAGCAGATAATAGTTTTTATTACTGTAACTGTTTTTATAATGATTAAAGTTACTGTTTTCGTAAACGAAACCGGTTGTTGGCACGCCATAAAATGCTAAATATTCAAAATTTTCCCCTGAACCAGTTACTACAGTTATGGGGATTTCATTCATTTCATTGCTTAAAGCATCAGTAACTAATTCGCTTAACTCGCGTCCATTATTGCCATAAAGCTTTAATGTATTAGCTAAATCGCCTGTAATATCAACGCCGATAGAAGTAAGCTGATTTTTATCAATTCTATACATCCCTTCGGCATCAATTGAGATTTTTACCCAGTTGTTTGGGTTTTGACTTTGAATTTTATCGGAGTGTTTTTCTTTTTTTTCAAGATTGGAGTTTTGAACAGCCCAGTTTTGTGTTTGCAAATGATTTAAAGTAAAAGGAAAACTGTCATCTTTTGCTTTTGATAGCGAATTGCTGGTTTTACTGTTAAATTCGATATTTAAGTTAAACTCGCCGGGCATCTCAATAGAATTTGTTGCTGGATTATATCTGGCTACAACAATATTAACTTCTGCAATATGTCTGTCGCGTGAAATACCGAGATAATTTATGCTGACCCAATCCGGCAATTGATAATCATAATAGAACTGTTTATCAATGCTGTATACAGGTGATAATTCATCGTCTGATTCCGGGACAGGGACGATATAAGAATTGATTGAGTTAATATTTGTTACAGAAAAATTTTTTAATTTAAAATCCTCTTTAGAAGGAACAGTTATTAACTCTTTTAAAATAAATAAAGTTGGTGAATTGGGCTGATTTCCAACTTTCATAGCTTGTGAAATGCGGGGGCTAATAGATAATAGTCCATTACTGGTAATAATGGTATCTATACCGGTAAGAGTTGGCTGCACTCTTAAAATCAATTCTTTTTCTGTTGATGATATAACTGATAAGTTATTTGCTGGGCTTGTGCTATAAAGCAAGATACTTGAATTGCTACCCATTACCAATAGAAAAATAATTATTGATTTAGCAAAAAAACTGTTTTTTAGCATAAATATCAATGTTAGTTTCTAATTAGTCGTTCCTTTTAATTATGTAAGAAACAACTTCAGCTCCTTTTTAAGCTATGTTTATCCGGTAGCAAATCTTTCTATAACTTCTTTAAGTTTAATGAACAAATTGAAAAATTAATTCAAACAACTTTGTAAAAATAATAAAAATAAATATCAAATCAAATATTTATTTTGAATTATTAACGTATTTTTAAATAATATATTTTTAAAAAAATTATTTGATTTAATTTTTTTTCATTTTTATTGAAGATATTGCTGCTTCAATAAAACTTTTAGTGCTATCGTTAAAGTTCTTTTTGTTCATTATAAAATCAACTGAATTATATTGTTTTTCTTTTGTCTGGAAAAGAAATTTAAAATAAATCATATAATCAGATTTGATAATGTATTGCTCAAATTGCACACTATCTTGCTCAAATTGAGATTTGCTAAGCTGAAAAGAATCGAAATGTTTATCTAACAACCTGTCAAAAAAGCTAATTTGCTCTTTGCCGTCTAATGAATCAGGTAAAAAAACTTTTGAAATAAAAAGCAATGTACTTAATGTATCTGAGAAAAATATTTGCTGTGGCTCTATTTTCAGCTTAGAATCAGCAATCAAATCAAGAATAATCGGCGAGTATTTCTCAAACAGCACCGAATCAAGTTCAGTGAATGTCTTTGGAATCCCTATTGAAAAACCTAATTCATTATACTCTCTTTTTTCTTCAATTAAATTCGGATTTTGCTTAAATCTATAAGTTTTTACTAAAGAAATCTCTTCTTCTTTCTGTGAACAAGCATTAAACAAAACAGAAAATATTATTACAGATAATATAATTTTTTTTAACATATAAACAAATTGCATTTTACAAGAACTACTATTTTAAAAAAATAATTTGAAATAACCAAAACTATTTTGATTTTATCGGAGAAAATGCTAATTTTGTAATCATCGGCGCGTAGCGCAGCCCGGAAGCGCACTACTTTGGGGTAGTAGGGGTCGCTGGTTCAAATCCAGTCGCGCCGACAAAATTTTAAGTGTTTTTCTTTAATATCTCATCTATCTAATTCTTTCTTGAGAGAGTTATTTATCACCCTCAATTCATAGTGTAAAATAGGTTAATGTAGTTATTCTTTATTAGACTTGCCCCAAAATAAAGCAAGGCATTATTTAAATGGAGATGACATCACTTAGCACTGTCATTCTGAGCGGAGCGAAGAATCCAGAAAAATTTCTTTTAACCACTATTCTCTGGATTCTTCACTTCGTTCAGAATGACCGACAAAAAGCAAAG
>DAIOVK010000014.1:0-16063 GCA_036759045.1 Kapaibacterium sp. (SeqCode)
GGCGATGTAAATAATTGCTTAATTAACACAAAGGTAAAGATTTCTTCTGCAGAAGCTGAACAATCAGAAGTTAAGCCACAAAAAAATGATACTTCAAGTGCCGGCACTGGAAAAGCTCAATATTCAGTAGAAGCAATCATAGTAGATAAACAAACAAATGCAACAGTTGTTCAGTCAAATCAAATAGCTTTTCAATACCAGGCAGAGCGCACTATTCAACAAAGTATTGATATGCGTATTAGCTCTCCTACGCTTTGGTCCCCTTCAAATCCATACCTTTATGAACTTGTTGTAAAAATCAAGAAGAATGGCGCAATTATTGATGAATATTCTAAATCTATTGCTTTTATTAATTTAACAATAAATAAAGACGATAATCAATATTCTTTTTTTCTTAATGGAACCCCCTTTGTTATGAAAGGAATAGAATATTACGAAAACTGCAATATTTCAAGTTATGAACAAATGAAAAAGCAGTTAGAACAAGACATAGTCTTAATCAAATCACTTGGTGCAAATTTAATACGGGTCAAAAACTTTGCACCTAACCCTTATTTGATTGAGTTATGCAATAAATATGGATTATTCATTATTATTGATATTCCTGCAAATTGTATTCCTTCTTCGATTTTAGAAACTGACGAAATTTCTGTCAGATTAAGAAACATTGCTGATAGAATTATTTCTTCTTTTAATAGCAATGTATCTCTTATTGCATGGGGAATTTCTTCCGGAATAATTGAAAATTCTCCTGAATTTAAGGCATATTCTAAATTGATAATCAATCTAATCAGAGCAAATTCTGATAAATTTATTTATAAAGAAATTGATTTATCTGCAAAAAATGTTAGCACTGATGGAGTAGATTTTATTGGAATTAAAGAAAACAGAGAAAATCCTAATCTTTCAGAAGTAAAATTTCAAATTTTAAACAAATTAACAGAAATCAAAGGAAAGCCAATTTTTATTAGTTATGGTATGCTTGTTATTCCAGATAACAACAACGGTTACTCTGACCCTCTTTCTATTGAACATCAAGCTTATTATATTCAAAGCATAAACACAATTATAAAAGAATTAAATTTAGCTGGTGGAGTGATTTGGTCGTTTAATGATTACGAGTTGAACTCCCCAATAATGATTCTCAATCATCCGGAGCAGTATTTATGCACCAGCGGTATAGTAGATATGAACCGCTCTCAGCGTAAATCATTCTTTACTTTGCAGGCACATTTCAATAGTGAAAAAGAACCGCTTCTAAACGCAGGAAGCTATAAAGAATCCTCTCCTATTTCGTATATTGTAATTGGAATTGCGGTTTCTTTAATTATTTTATTTTTAATCAATCGTTTCAGACGATTCAGAGAATACTTTTTCCGCTCAATGTTCCGTCCTTATAATTTTTATGCTGACATTCGTGACCAGCGTATTATCTCAACAGTTCAATCATTTCTGCTTGCGATTGTAATCGCTTTTACGCTCGGTATATTCTTTTCCTCTCTGTTTTATTTCTATAAATCAAATGAAACAGCTCAATACTTTTATAAAATATTAATACCCGGTGGATTTTGCCAGGAAATGTTTTATAAATTAGTTTGGATGCCGGAAATGATGATGATAACTGTATCTATTATTTCATTCATTTTAATTTTAATAATTGCTGCAATTTTACGAGGTTTTTCAATATTTGTAAGCAATCGTATATTTTTCAAAGATACTTTTATTATAACTGTTTGGTCTGGCACACCTTTCATTATTCTTTTGCCTTTAAGCATAATTCTGTATCGCATACTATTCATTTTTCCAGACATTCTTTGGCTTTCAATTGCTATTTTTGTTATATTGGCTTTTTGGATAACATACAGAATATTGCGGGCTGTTGCTGTTGTCTTTGATGTTATAGAAAGCAGAATTTATTTGGGTGGAACTGCTTTTATCGGCTTGATTACATTAATAATTATAACTATTTACCAATTGAATTTCTCAGCTTTTGCATATACTAAATATTTCTTACACAATCTTTTAAACTAATATGAACTCAATATATTCACCAGATTTAGGCAATATTAAGAAAATAAAATCCGGCAAAGTCCGCGATATTTATGAATTTAATGATATGCTCCTTATAGTAGCAAGCGATAGAATTTCTGCTTTCGATGTAATTATGAACGAGCCAATTCCCGGCAAAGGCACTATATTAAATCAAATCTCCGCATTTTGGTTTGAGCAAACTAAACGCATAATAAATAATCATCTGGTTACTAGTGATATAGAGCATTACCCGGAAGAATTGAAGAAATACAGTGCAGAACTGAAAGACCGTTCTATGCTAGTAAAAAAGTGCAAAGTCCTGCCAGTTGAATGTATTGTTCGTGGATACATTGCCGGCTCCGGCTGGAAAGAATATCAAAAAAGTCAAACTGTATGCAAAATTCCTTTGCCTGCTGGTATGCTTCAGTTCCAAAAATTGCCTTTCCCTATTTTTACTCCCTCAACTAAAGCTGATGAAGGTCACGATGAAAACATTACCTTCGATCAAATGAAAAGTATAACTGGAGAAAGTTTAGCAGAAAAAATCAAAAATATTTCAATTGAAATATATAACTTTGGAGCAAAAAAATTAGAGCAATGTGGAATAATACTCGCCGATACTAAATTTGAATTTGGTTTAGATGAGAATAAAGAGTTAATGATAATTGATGAGGTGCTTACTCCCGACTCTTCACGTTTTTGGCTAAAAGAAAACTACTTGCCCGGCCGAGAGCAAACTAACTTTGATAAACAGGTGCTACGCGATTATCTTGAAAGCATTAACTGGGATAAAAAGCCGCCAGCACCAGCTCTTCCTGAGGAAATTATTCAAAAAACGCTTGACAAATACAAAGAAGCATATAATAGAATAGTAAGTGATTGAAATGAATAATCAAAATTCAAATTCTCCTTTGGTTTCAGTAATTATACCAAGCTATAATTATGCCCAATATATTACTGAAGCAATTGATTCTGTTCTAAATCAAACTTATACGAATTGGGAACTTATTATTGTTGACGATGGCTCACGTGATAATTCTATTGAAATAATAAAAAAATATGTAAGCAAATTGCCAGACAAAATCTTTTTATTTACTCATAGCAATAATGAGAATAAGAACTTAAAAGCTACTCTTGAACTGGCTTTTACTAAAATAAATGGCGAAATTGCAGCTTTCCTTGATGCAGACGATATTTGGAATAAAAATAATTTAGAGAAAAAAGTTTCTTATTTTAATAAACTTAAGAACTGCTCACTTGTTTATTCAGATTTAGAGTTAATTGGTGAAAAAGAAGATATTTTGAGTAAATATCAAGATTACCTTGCCTATTCAAGATATATTGGCAGAAAGCAACTTGGAAAAGAATTTGATGCAATGAAATACCTGAAAGAGCGAAATCCGATTATTTCATTTTCAAATATTGCAATAAGAGCAGATGTTGTTCCTTCAATAAAATTGAGTAAAGAATTTGAAATATGGTCTGATTGGGTTGTTTCGATTTATGCAGCAAGAAAAGGAACGTTCTTTTATATTCCGGAGAAATTGTTTCAGTGGCGGATTCATAAAGAAAGTGCTAATACGAAATATATGAAGGATTTAAATCCAAAAATATTAGGTATGAGATTTAAAAAATGGATTTTTTCTGAAATTGGCGAATCTGAAAACAAGCAAAGTCAAATCGGAAAAATTATTAATTTAATGGGCTTTGCATTGTTTTCACCCAAATCAGTCATTCGCACTTTTATTAGAATATTTTTTAACAAAGAAAAAATTGTTTAAAGGACTTATACCTTCGAATCGAAGGATAAAGATGGAATCTGACAAATGCCAGAATCCATCTTGAAAAAGTAAGTAAGTTTTCACGTGATACATTTAGGCAAGCACAATTACATTCGTCTTTTAGTCATACTATCAACAAGTTGATAGCATGACTTATTTCCTTTTACTTTTGCACGAGTTTCCCAACTTTGCGAAAGTTTTAAATGAAATTCCTCACTTCGTATCGGAATGATAAAGAAAAACTAACAATTAACAATTGTCAATTGTTAATTAAATAAAGTTTATTTTCCAAAATATATTCTTCTACTTCCATTGTTAAAATTTCACTTACTGGTTTTCCTTCAGCAATATTTTTTCTTATATCGCTTGAAGAATAATTCATTGCTTCGGTTTTAAGATAATAAAACTCAATATCATTATATTTGTATAGTTCTGAATTTGGAAGCTTATTTTGAGAAGAAAATAGAAAATTATTTGAATCAAAAATTCTTGGTGCAATAGTCAGATTTGCAAGTTTTAAAATTTCTGTGTAATCTTTCCATTTATGGAATTTCACTAAATTATCCAAACCAATGAGAAGAAATAAGTTTGAATTAGGATAAATATCTTTAAAATGCCTGACAGTTTCAATTGTATAAGAAATACCTTCTTTTTCAATTTCATAATTAGAAATTTTTAAGGAAGGATTTTGATGTATTAGTAAATTAAGCATATTTAAAATATGCTTTTTATCAATAATTTCTGATTGATCTGTATTAATTTTAAAAGGAGAAACAAAAGTAGGAACAAAATAGCATAAATCCAAATTCATCTGTTCGATGAAACAGTTTGCAATCCTTAGATGCGATTTATGAGGTGGATTGAAAGTGCCGCCAAAGATGCCAATATTTTTCATAAATAAAAAAAAGGGACTTTGTCAAGTCCCTTTGCAAGTAGAGTTTTAAAATGTTAGTTTATTGGATAAACAGAAACTTTAAGTCTGCTTCTGTCTTTGTGCTCAAATTTAACATTGCCATCAATAAGGGCAAAAATAGTGTAGTCATTACCAAGCCCGACATTTTTGCCGGGATGGAATCTTGTACCGCATTGTCTAACGATAATATTCCCAGCTTTAGCAAATTGACCGCCGAATAATTTTACTCCGCGTCTTTGTGCATTCGAATCGCGTCCGTTACGGGTAGAACCGCCACCTTTTTTATGTGCCATATCTATATCTCCTTATTAGTTATTTTCAATTTTAAGATAATCGGGAGTGCTGTCATCTACAACCGCGGTTTTTACATTTATATCGGAAGCAGATATGTCGCTGATTTGAATTTTTGTATATTTTTGACGATGACCATTTAATTTGCGATGTCCTTTTCTTCTTTTTTTATGAAAAACAAGGATTTTTTCATCTTTCCAATGCTCTAAAACTTTTGCTACTACGCAACCGTCAGTGTATGGACTTCCATATTTAATACTGTCATTTTCAGATAAAAGAAGCAAATTAGAGAATTTTACTATATCCCCTGCATCTGCATTTAACAATGGAACACTTACGATTTGTTCCTTTTGAACATTAAATTGTTGTCCACCAATTTCTACTACTGCAAACATAATATTTACCTATATCCTATTTAATATACAGAATACAAAATTAAAACAAAATTTTATAAAAACCAAATATTTTTTACGATGCTACACTTTTCTTTGAAAAAACAAGAAGAGGTTCTCCATTTTTAACAGTTTGTTCTGTTATAATACACTTTTCTAAACCGGTCATATCAGGTAGTTCAAACATAAGAGGCAGCAAAATTTCTTCAACGATTGCACGAAGTGCTCTTGCACCGGTCTTTTTGACTTTCGCTTTTTTTACAATTTCTTCGAGAGCTAATTGCTCAAACTCTAATTCCACATTTTCCATTGCAAATAGTTTTTGGAATTGCTTGACTATTGCATTTTTGGGTGAAACTAAAATACTAAGCATAGCTTCGTCAGAAAGCTCTTCAAGAGCAGCAAGTACTGGAAGACGGCCAATTAATTCCGGAATAAATCCATATTTGAGTAAATCGTCCGGCTCAACCAAATTAAGCAAATCATTTCTATCTTCGATTTTATCAAAGGTTTGGGCAGTAAATCCAATCGCAGCTTTTCTCATTCTATTTGCAATTATACCTTCAATTCCTTCAAAAGCGCCACCACAAATAAACAGAATATTATGAGTATTCAAGTAAACGAGCGATTGTTCTGGATGTTTGCGACCACCTTTTGGAGGAATACCGGCTGTAGTGCCTTCTAATATTTTTAAAAGAGCTTGCTGAACTCCTTCGCCGGAAACATCTCTGGTGATACTTGAATTTTCACTTTTCCGCCCGATTTTATCAATTTCATCAATATAAATAATACCGTATTCAGCTTGCTTCGGGTCGTAATCTACTTTTTGCAATAAACTGAGCAAAACAGTTTCAACGTCGTCCCCAACATAACCTGCTTCTGTAATTGTTGTTGCGTCAGCTATTGCGAAAGGAACGTTAAGGATACGGGCAAGAGTGCGGGCAAGCAAGGTTTTTCCGGTGCCGGTAGGGCCGAGCAGCAAGATATTGCTTTTTTCTAACTCAACGTCTTTAAATTCTTCTCTTAGATTTCTGTCAAAAATTCTTTTGTAATGATTGTAAACTGCAACTGACAGTACTTTTTTGCTATGCTCCTGTCCAATAATATATTCATCTAATTTTTTCTTGATGTAAGAAGGTTTTAGAAGTTTATGGGAAAAATCTTTTTTATTATTCTTATCACTATTTTTTTCATCTAAAAGCTTATAGATGCTTTTAATGCAACTATCACAGATATATACTCCAAGAGATAATCCTTCGTACAATTGTTCGACTTCATTCTGATTTTTACCACAGAATGAGCATCTATAAGTTTTTTGATTTGGATATTTTCCGTTTTTTGTCATAATTAATCTTTTTTCTCTGAATTAACTTCAGGATTACCGATAAAAGTATTTCTATCTAAAATTTTGTCAATAATACCGTAATCCAATGCTTCTTTTGAAGACATATAATAATCTCTGTCGGCATCTTTTCTAATCTGTTCAATTTGCTTGCCAGTATGCTTAGAAGTGATTTCGTATAGAGTTTCTCTGATTCGCAGCATTTCTTTGGTATATATTTCAATATCGCTTGCCTGCCCTTGAGCTCCGCCGAGTGGCTGGTGCATAAGAATCCTTGAATTGGGTAAAGCATATCTTTTTCCGGAAGCGCCTGCAGCAAGAAGGACCTGAGCCATCGAAGCAGCCATTCCAATGCAAATTGTAGCAACTTCGGGCTTCACGAACTGCATCGAATCATAAATCGCAAGACCAGCGCTAACACTTCCACCGGGTGAGTTGATATAAATATTAATTTCTTTATTTGGGTCTTCACTCGAAAGGAAAAGTAGCTGGGCAATTACCAAACTTGCTATATTATCGTCAATAGGTCCGCCAATAAAAATAATGCGTTCTTTTAAAAGGCGGGAATATATATCGTAAGAACGCTCTCCGCGCCCAGTTTGTTCTATTACTATCGGGACTAAATAACTATTTTGCATTTCTTCTTTCATAATTATTTATCCTCTAAATTATCTTTTTGAATATTTTCTTCAGTATTAATATCTTTTTCTATATCTTCTTTTTCATCATCATCACTCCAAAAATCTTCATCTGAATTTTCATCTTCATCAAAAGTATTTAGCTCGTCATCATAAACGTTATCGAATTCTTCATGCCCATGGTCGTGTTCGTGTTCATGACCGTGGTGATGTGAATGGGGAATGTTCTTTATATGCTTCATCATTTCTTCCTGCTTCATTTGCTGCATTTTCATATAATCTTCAAACGGCATTTCGGTAGTAACAGCAAAATCAAGTAGGAAATCCATAACTTTCTGGTTTAAAATCAGTTGTTTCACTCCTTCAGATTTTCTGATTTTTTCACATAATTGTGTGTCATTTGCTATTTCTTCGCCCATCTTTGTGATGTATTCATCAAAATCATAATCCTCAACGGTTATATTTTCATTTTCAGCAATTTTTTCAACTATATAAGCCCATCTGACATTACCTTCAGCTACTCCGGAAAAAAGATGTCCAACTTGTTCATATTTAAATTGTTGTTCATTGCCCCCATATTGTCTTGTAAATTCTTCAAATTGCCTGTATGTTTCTTTTTGAACTAAATATGAAGGAACTTCAAATGTATTTTCATTTAAGAGATGTTCTCTTAATTGCATGTGCATTTCATTCTTAGATTTTTCATTCCACTGCTCCTGGAATCTGAAATTATAACTGTCTCTTAAATCCTGCAGATTATCGAATTTATTTTCTGAGAATTCTGAAATAAATTCTGGTGTCAATTCCTGAGGAATAATTTTTCGGATTTCTTTCACTGTTACTTTTAAAGGAGAGTCTTCAGCTTTTTCATCAAAATTATGTGGATTAAAATCGAAAGAATCATCAACTTTTAAACCGACAAGAGATTCAAGAAATTCTGGGATAATATCTCTATTGTATAAGAGGAACTTTTGTTCATGGTTTTTATCTGAATCAATTAGTATTGTGCCAGTTTCTTTGTCGAATTCATCAAACCTAAGTTTAACTTCGAAATATTTATCGGTTATTTCATCTGCCTCTACAAAAGTACCTTTTGTTAAAGAAATTTCTTCCACTACAGAGTCAATACTTTCTTCAGAAACGATATGGACTGGTTCGTATATTTGGATACCACGGTATTCGCCAATTTGAATAGATGGAGTTGACTCAAAATGCACAATAAATCTTGCTCCGTCATCGGTTAATTCAGCTTTTTCCAAATTCGGTTCACTTGTAATTACTAATTTCTGCTCTTCGCTGACTTGTTTGAAAACATCGTTTGCAATTTCATTTATTGAATTTTCTCGAATCATCTTACCGAACATACGAATAACCATATTCATAGGAACTTTACCTTTACGGAAACCTTTAATTTCAACGTATTTTTGAGCTTCTTTATATTTTTCCTCGAATTTCGGTGCAAGTTCGTCATTGGTTAGCATTATTTCTAATTGCTTAGTTAAGCCGTCTAAATCAGTTATTCTTGTTTCCAATTTAATATTCCTCATTTAATAAAAAAATGTGCGGACGGGGAGACTTGAACTCCCACGAGTTTCCTCACTAGATCCTAAGTCTAGCGCGTCTGCCTATTCCGCCACGTCCGCAGTCAAGATTACAAAATTACGATTTTTTTTTGCATTTTAAAAGAACTTTTTTCTTTAATTTTAAGAGTTTATAAAATATTTTACAAAATCTCATTTAATACATAGTTGGGTGCATTTGTAAAACATTATTTCATTCTGAAGCATTAATAAAATAAGAGGTTTATGTTAGGAGAAATGAATTGAAGCAAGCCATACTATCAACTTGTTGATGGTATGGCTATAAAGAACTTATCAGCTCTGCTTTCAAGTGGGAAATGAGTAAAATGAACTATTAAATGAAAAAACTACTTTTCTTCTTTTTTCTTATCTGCAATTTCCTTTAATACTTTTTGCTGTAAATCAGCACTAATGGGAGTATATTGGAAAAATTCCATAGAATAATTAGCTCTTCCGCTTGAAAGACTTCTGAGTGCAGTAGCATAACCGAACATTTCTTTAAGAGGAACGAAGCCGTTTAATTTTTGGGAACCTTTTCTGTAACGTCTCATTGCTTCGATTCTTCCTCTTCTCCTGTTGAAATCACCGGTAATAGCACCGATGTAGTCGTCTGGAGTGTTTATTTCGATTTTCATCATTGGTTCGAGCAAAATAGGATTTGCTTTGTTGAAAGCATTTTTAAAGCAAATAGAAGCACAGGTGCGGAAAGCCATATCTGAAGAATCGACAGCATGAAAACTTCCGTCAAGCAAAACGACTTTAACATCTACAATAGGAAAGCCGGCAAGAATGCCGCGTTCTAATGTAGCTTCAATTCCTTTTCTTACAGAAGGAATAAACTCTGCTGGAATCGCGCCACCTTTAATAATATCGGTAAATTCAAAGCCCTTACCCTGATTGGGTTCTAATCTGATTACAGTATGAGCAAACTGACCTTTTCCTCCAGTTTGTTTTACGTATCGAAAATCAGCTTCCATTGGCTTTGTAATCGTTTCGTGATAAGCGATAGAAGGTGCGCCAACATTTGTTTCTACTTTAAATTCAGTTTTCAAACGGTCAACAATAATTTCGAGATGTAGCTCGCCCATCCCAGAGATAATCGTTTCACTTGTTTCTTCATTGTATCTAATTTTAAAAGAAGGGTCTTCGTTTGATAATTTACGAAGTGATTCGCCTAATTTTTTCTCTTCATTTTTATTTGGAACGGTTACTTTTAAATCAATTACAGCTGGAGGAATGAAAATTGATTCGAGCATTAATGGCTCTTCCATATCGCATAGCGTATCGCCGGTTTTTGTATTTTTCAAACCAATCAAAGCAACGATGTCGCCGGGACCTGCTGATTGAACTTCTACTCTTTCTTTAGCATGAATTCTATAGATTCTGCCAATCCTTTCATTTGCCTTTTTTGTAGAGTTATAAACCTGCATTCCACTTGTAAGCTCTCCTGAATAAATGCGGATAAATGTTTGTTGTCCAACAAATGGGTCGTTAATAATTTTAAATGCAAGTGCAGCAAAGGGGTCTTGCAGCGAAGGAACACGGCTATGGGATTTTTCTGCATCATCAATATCCAAACCGACTATTGCGCCTACATCTGTTGGAGAAGGGAGATAATTTACAACAGAATCTAAAAGAGTTTGAATGCCTTTATTTTTATATGCTGAACCACAAATCACAGGAGTAATAAGCATTTTTAGTGTTGATTCTCTCGTTGCAGATTTTAGTAAATTATCGGATACTTCTTTTCCATCAAGGAAGAGTTCCATCACTTCATCATTAAAATCGGAGAGTTTTTCAGTGAGAAAATAGCGGGCTTTCTTTGCTTTTTCAACATAATCAGCAGGAATTTCGATTTCGTTCATTTCAGCGCCATCGAAAGTATATGCCTTCATTTTTATTACATCAATTATACCAGTAAAATTCTCTTCAGCTCCAATGGGAATAATTATTGGAACCGGATTTGCATCAAGGAAATTCTCCATTGATTCAACCGCCTCTTCAAAATCAGCTCCGGTTCTATCCATTTTGTTGATAAAAGCAATTCTGGGTACCTTATATCTGTCTGCCTGATTCCAAACAGTTTCGCTTTGTGGCTGCACACCGGCAACTCCACAAAAAACGGCAACCATTCCATCTATAACGCGTAATGAACGTTCTACTTCAACCGTAAAATCAACGTGTCCTGGTGTATCGATAATGTTTACAGTATGTTCTTTCCAATGGCAGGTTATTGCAGCAGAAGCAATTGTGATACCGCGTTCCTGCTCTTGCTTCATAAAATCCATTGTTGCTTCACCGTTATGGACTTCACCTAATTTCCTTGTTGTTCCGGTGAAATAGAGCATACGCTCTGTAACAGTCGTTTTTCCTGCATCTATGTGGGCAGCTATTCCAATATTTCTTAATTTTGATAAACTCATTTTTCCAATTTCCGTAAATTAAAAAGTCTTAAAATTACGAAATATTTTTGGAATAATACTATGAATTTTTAATTAATTTAAATTAATTTGAAAAGAGCTGAAATAATTATTAATTGATAATTTGTCTGTGATTCCGACCTCCCTGATTAAGTAAGTGCTTTATTTAATTGTTGATGAAATAATATAATACTGCCATTCTGAACGAAGTGAAGAATCTCACAAGTCTATGTTATCTAAGAACTTGTTAATTATAAATAAAGATATCCTACATCTCGAAGATGTAGGATATCTGGTTTTAAACTTTTGTATAAGAAAATTCTCACTAAGCTATTCATTAATTGCAATAGTTTTTATATTTACAAATTCATAAATACCAAATTCAGAAAGTTCACGTCCATAGCCAGATGCTTTGGTACCTCCGAACGGCAGACGTGGGTCTGATTTTACAAAATCATTTACGCAGCAGGTTCCCGATTGAATTACATTTTTTGCTAAGTATTCTGCTTTTTCAATATCTTTTGTAAATAAAGCAGCACCTAATCCGAACTTAGTATCATTTGCAATATTAATTGCTTCCTGCTCATCTTCGGCAGAAATAATAGCAGCAACAGGACCAAACACCTCTTCATCATAAGCTGGACAACCTTTTTTTACGTTTGTTAGCACTGTAGCCGGATAAAAATATCCTTTACCGCTTGGCAACTCGCCACCAAGAGCAATTTTAGCTCCGAGTTTTACACTTTCTACTACCTGTCTGTGAAGATTTTGCTGTAAATCACGGCGGGCCTGAGGTCCGATATTTACTTTTTCGTCAAGAGGATTACCAACAACTTTCTGGCTCATCTTTTGAACGAAAATCTTTGTAAATTCATCTAACACTGGCTTTTCCACTACAAAACGTTTAGCAGCAATGCAGCTTTGTCCGCTATTCAAAGTGCGGGCAGTAACGCAAAGTTCGGCTGCTTTTTCTAAGTTAGCATCTTTAAAAATAATATAGGGGTCGCTTCCGCCAAGCTCAAGAACGACTTTTTTTATGGCTTTACCAGCATTAGTTCCAACAGAAGAGCCGGCAGGTGTGCTTCCAGTCAAAGTAACGGCTGCAATATGATTGCTGTCGATAATTTGAGGAACGGATTCCACAGGGATAATAAGATTTGTGAAAACAGCTTCAGGGAAACCTGCTTCAAGAAATGCTTCTTCAATTTTTATGGAACAGCCGAAAGTATTTGGCGAATGTTTGAGTATTCCAACGTTTCCAGCCATTAAATTAGGTGCAGCAAACCTAAATACCTGCCAAAAAGGGAAATTCCATGGCATTATTGCAAGGATTGCTCCAATTGGTTGAAAAGCTATATAATTTTTGTAGTAATCAGTTTTAACGGTTTTATCTTTCAGGAATTGTTCTGCATTTTCAGCATAATATTCGCAAACCCAAGCACATTTTTCAACTTCACCAATCCCCTGAGCGAGTGGTTTTCCCATTTCAAGAGCCATTATTTTTGCATATTCCAACTTTTTAGCCCGAAGAACGCTTGCTACTTTAAGCATTTTATGAGAACGTTCTTTAAATGAGGTCTTTTTCCAAGCAGGAAAGATTTCATTTGCTTTTTTTAACTTTTGTTCAACTAAAAAGGCAGACATTTCTTCATAATTTTCAAGAATCTCTTCTGTAGCTGGATTAATAGTAGTAAAAATCATTACTTCTTCCTTTAATTTATTATTGAATGTATTATTTCAAGAAGCTTAGTATGAATAATTGGTTTTTCTATAATGAATTCAAACTCATTGTTACTTAAAGATTTATAATATGCAAATTCTTCAGGACTTAACATTATTAAAAACTTTTGGTTCAGTAATTTTAAATCATTTCTAATAATTTGAATTACTTTTTTGGCATCCATATATGGCATTTTTGAATCAATAATGATTAAGTCGTATTGTTTGCTTCGGCTCGTTACACTTTCAATTTTCTTCAAACATTCAATCCCGTTGTAAGAAGTTTCGATATTATCAAAATACTGGTTCAAAATTGAAAGCATAAAATCAATGTTTGTTCTGCAATCATCAACAATAAGAATTGTTTTGTCCCGAGAATAACTATACTCTTTTAAACTAATTGGATTGTCATTATCAACCGGGAACTGAATCGTAAAAAAAAGATTAATTGCCTGATTGATTAAGCTGTAACCAATTTTTGAACCCATACTTTCAGCTATAACATTAACGATGTTAATCGGAAGTTCAAAATTTTGATATTTTTTTGCAATTAATGAATCCTGAAATTGTGGTTTTTCCATAAGATTTGATAATTCTTCAACTTTAAGTTTTGAATCAGGGCTTATAATTCGAAATTCTAAATTGATTTTGTCATTATCTAATTGATTTGATATGAGATAAACAAGAATTTCTCCTTCTTCAATATAAGCGGAATAGAAACGCAAAACTGAAAGTAAAATTTGCTGAAGTTTTTCTTTGTCGGCAATTAACTTAGCAGGCAAATTCTGTGGAAGATTAAAGATTAGTTCAGTATTGATATTTAAAATATTTCTGGCAATAAATCGAATTTGCTGTTCTATAAATTTATAAAAATCGAAAGGATATTTATTAATAATAAATTTATTGGCTTTAATCTGCTCAATAAGTTTCTTTTCAGAAATATCGAAAGTAATTCCAGTAATTCTAACTGGTCGGTTATTTTCATCTCTAATAATTATTTTGCCTCTCGAATTAACCCATTTCCAGGTATCATTGCGTGATAATACTCTATGCTCAGTTTCAAAATAAGGAATGACATCATCAATATGATTTTTAAGTTCATTCTTAACTACTTCCCGCTCATTTTTTGGAATCAACAAAAGGAAATCATCAAAATTCAAGGAGTAAGTATCTTTGTTGATACCAAGAATTTTACACATTCTTTGGTCAATAACGATTGTATTGGTTTCAACGAAATAATCCCAAAGAGAAAGGTAAGCAGCATCTAAAGCTATTTGCAAACGTTCTTCACTAATTCGGAGCTTATCTTCAATTTGAAAATGAGTAGTAAAATCACGGCTAATTGATATCGTTCCCAACTGATTGCCATCTGGATTGTAGAAAAGAGAAGTCAGAGTATCCAGATAAATTTGTTTACCATTGGGATATGATACTAATTCAATTGTTCTTTTGGGTTTGCCTTCACTAAGAATTGATTTTTCCAATTCATTATAGCTACTCATTTCTTTATCTGTAAAAAATTCATTTTCGCTTTTACCAATTAAGTCATTGATTTCAACTCCGAGAAGTTCCGAAAATGCTTTATTACAGCCAAGAAAACGATTTTCACTGTCTTTAAAAGAAATCAAATCCGGTATTGAATTCATAATTGAATTAAGTAAAGAACAATTTTTGTTGTATTCCAGCATTTCTTCTTTAACTTTAGTAATATCAATAGCAGAAATGATGAATTGCTTCTTATCAATTGAATATTTAAAAATATTGCCTGCCAAAAAAACATCAAGAATATTCCCTTTTTCGCTTCTTACCTTTATTTCACAACTACTTTTTTGTCCATCATCGGATATTCTGCTCAGAAAGAAGATATACGTTTCCAAACTTTCATTAACTATATATCTTACAAATGGTTTTGTAATGAAATAGTTTTCTTCTATTTCTAAAAGATTATAAGCAGATTTATTCATTTCTAAAATATTTGAATCAATATCCAGAATGAATAAACTAATTGGAGAATTATGATAAATTTCAGAATATCTGTCAATAGATGACGCCTCTTTTTTCTCAGAATTTGGTAAATTTGAACTATCCATTTTTTTAATTTTTAAAATTTTAATTTTTATAAATTATTTATTTTGTTAAATTTTATAAAGAAAATTAATAACTATTGAGTAATATTTCAAAAAATTTTTTTAATTTGCAAAAAAAAATTATGAGTTTTTTATTTTATCCTAAATATTAAAAAAAAAGATGCAAATTTCGTATAATTGGTTAAAGGAATTGCTTAATTTTAATCTTACTGCAAGCGAAGTAATTGACTTGATTCAAAGCTATGGAATTGAAGTTGAGCATATTATTGATTTTAAAGAAAAATACAGGAATTTTTATATCGGAAGAATTCTTGAAAGAGAATTATTACCTAAATCAGACCATTTGTCTGTATTAAAAGTAGAAGTAGCAAATGATGTTTATACTATTATTTGCGGCGCTCCAAACTGCGATGCCAATCAAAACGTTGTAGTTGCTTTACCCGGCGCAGTTATTCCAAGCAATGATTTAGTTATTGAACGAAGGAAAATCAGAGGTGTAGAATCCAATGGAATGGTATGCAGCAAACAGGAACTCGGGATTTCTGATGACCACAGCGGTATTTGGATATTGGGCGATGACGCTCCACTGGGAGCTACTTTTGCTGAATATTTCAATTCTAATGATATAATTCTTGAAATTGGTATTACTCCTAACAGGGCAGATTGGCTCAGTCACTTTGGTGTTGCACGAGAAATTGCTGCTGTTAAGGGCTTAAAGCGAATTACTCCAGAGATTGATTTAAAAGAAGAAGGCAATGATATTCAAAAAAACTGTAAAGTTATTATTGAATCTCCAGATAAGTGCATGCAATACGTTGCACGTATAGTCAGAAATGTAAAAGTGCAGGAATCTCCGCAATGGTTAAAGA
>DAIOVK010000015.1:0-15929 GCA_036759045.1 Kapaibacterium sp. (SeqCode)
ATATAATGTTCCTCTAATTTTCCGTGCAGGTATTGCTTCAGATGTTTATAACGATGACGACCATAAAGTTACAGCTGCTTTCGATTTCGTTACACTTTCTGAATCACCTGAGCAATTTGTTATAGGAGCAGAATGGACTTGGAAGAAAATTCTTTCAGTTCGCGGTGGCTATCGTTTCGGACATGACCAGTTCGGAATTTGTGGCGGTATTGGACTTAGCTATTTAGTCGGCGGAGTCGGCGGTCAATTAGACTATTCTATTACTCCTACTCAAGACATTGGAATTGTCAACAGATTTTCTGTAAATCTTGATTTAAGGTAATAATTAGGTTAAACTGCCAGAAGAAATTCTGGCAGTTTTTTTTATACTAATTAGCCCACTCTAATACCAAATTGAATTCAAAGATAAAATTAAAGTGTCATTCTGATACGAAGTGAGGAATCTCACAAGTTATTGATAACACTGAATTTGAGATTAAGAAACTGTTGTTTTTCAGTCATACTATCAACAAGTTGATAGCATGACAGCCAAAATTAAAGATGTAATTTGTGACCACCAGATAAATCAAGTGCTTCATTTGAATGGAGATGACATAACTAAATGCGTCATTCTGACGGATGTCAGAATCCATCTTTAAAAATTGTTTTTATAGGTCATTAGTCATTTGTTATTAGTCATTGGTATTTTTACTAATAACCAATGACCAATGACTAAAATATTCCTTTCTACCTAGGGAAACCAAGATGGATTCCGACAACCGCCAGCATTACAAGCATAGATGTCATTGGTAAGCGTTGTGAAGAATCTCAAACGCTGTGTTAACAATGCCTAGTGAGATAGATTATTCGCTTCGCCTCAGAATGACAATTTTTAGAACCCACATATCTTAATATGTAAATAAGTAAGGTGAGATATTAAATTCAAGTAATAATCTTTTTTTTATATTTATTAATTTAAGAAAAATTAATTTTAAATACGATGAAAATAATAAAAATACTAACAGTTATTTTTCTTTTAAGTCAAGTATCATTGTTTTCCAAGCAAGTTCAAATTGAATTTGATATTGCTATGTTTAAGTATGATGAAAAAAATGTAAAAATTGAAGCATATTATTCATTTCCCGATACAATGCTGAATTACATTATTCAAGATGATAAATACATAGGAGAATTGTATATTTCTGTAAAAATGAGCAATGCTATTGGATTGATAGACCAAAAAGAATGGATTGTAACTAATTCATTAAACCTTCCATTAATTGAGCATAAAATGAATTTGCTTGGACAGAAGAATTTTATCTTGCCTTATGACCAGTATAAAGCAGAAATACAAGTATATGACTTACACGATTCTACTACAAAAGCTGAAAAGACGATTAATGTAATAACCAAAGATTTTTCAGGTACAAAGCTAAAAATATCAGATTTGCAACTGGCACAATATATAGAAAAGGAAAAAGATTCATCTAATCAATGGAGTCCAATGTTCTTGAAAAATACTTTATTTGTTGTGCCAAATCCATCATTAGAGTATTTTGGCGAAGAACCTGTTTTTAATTCTTATTTTGAAGTATATAATGCTTTAGTAAATTCTGAAAATGGGTATATTGTTGCTTACAAATTTTTTGATGCAATAAACAATGAAATTGTCAGTATTCCAATGAAAAAAAAATCTGTTAGTAATGCTCAGGTAGAATACTTAACATTTCCTATTGAACTATTTTCAACAGGAGTTTATTATATTCAAGCTACTGTGAAATATCCTCCAGATTCACCGACTGATTCTGTTAGTGCTATAAAGAAATTTTATTTAGTGAATCCATCTAAACCACCAGAAATTAAACATCATTTTACAGAAAGTGCAACATTTGAAAAGAGTGAGTTTGCAACTATGGGGGCTGAAACTGTTGAAACTGAATATCAAATGATAAAATTTATAGCAACACCTCAGGAAATAGAACTTTACGATGAACTATCAACAACTGAAGCAAAACAAAAATTCCTGTTCAGATTTTGGCAGTTAAGGAATCCGGATTCAACTTCATTTGTTAATTCAGCCCGTGAAAATTTTAGAGAAATGATTAAGTACTCCAATACATATTTTACTTATGGAAAAATGAGAGAAGGATGGCGTACTGAGCGTGGAAGAGCAATTATTAAATATGGGCTTCCTACTCAGCGTGATGTCTATTACAAAACAAGCGAAAACCGTGCTTATGAAGAATGGTTTTATGGTAATATTCAGGGAGGAATATATTTTTATTTCGTAGATTTAAGTGGATATGGCAACTTTATTCAAGTCCATTCTACAGCATGGGGAGAACCAAGAAATGATAACTGGTATAACGAATATGTAATTCCAAACAATCCAGACCGGTTTAAAACTGATACTGATGATAATTATTAGGCCTGTTATTTATGAAGAATGTTTTAAATAAATTAATTACATTTTTTTTACTTATTATTGGATGGTTTGCTAAATTCCTTTCTGTAAAACAAAGAAATTCTTTTGGTAAAATTGTGGGCGATTCACTTAGGTTGTTAGGAAAAAACAGAAAACAGGTTACTTATGAAAATATTTCTAATGCTTTTCCATCAAATTCTATTACTGAAAACAAAAAAATTCTCATAGACTCTTATCGAAATCTTGGTATAACTCTTATTGAACTTCTTGTCCTTAGGTACTTAACCGATGAAGAAGTAAAGGAATATATTAAGTTTAGCAATATTGATTTATTAGTTGAAAAATATAATGAAGGGCGAGGACTAATCTTAATGTCAGGGCATTACGGAAACTGGGAATTACTCGCTTATTCAGTTAAGACTTATACTGGGATTCCAGTGCAAATAATTGTAAAACCTCAAAGCAATGAAGCTGCAGATAAACTGTTGAATAGTTACAGAACAAAAGGAGGCAATACTATTGTTTCTATGTATAAAGCTGCGTTGAGCATAGTCAGAACCTTAAAAAAAGGGGGAGTAATTGCTATGCTGGTTGACCAAAGTGCTACAAAAGACAAAGATATTTTTGTTGATTTCTTCAATAGACCCGCTGCTACATATATAGCAACAGCAGAGCTTGCCCTGTCTCTTGACTGCCCAATTATTATTGGGTTTGCTGTTAGAAATGATGATTGCACTTATCGGGTAGATTTATCTGAAATTAAGTTCGATGATATTAAGGGGAAAGATGATGCTGTTCGTATTCTAACTGAAAGGCATGTCAAAGCTCTCGAAAATCAAATTCGCTCTAATCCTTCTCTTTGGTCTTGGCAACATAAAAGATGGAAACATACACCGGAAAGCTAATTCAAAGTTCTTTGCTTCTATTTTAATTTAAGCGAAACTGTGAGAACAACTCCACGATAATAATCCGGAGTAAACTGAAAAGACAAATCATCACTTACGTCAAAATCATAAAGATGTGCTCCTACATAGCTGTCAACTGCTGCTAAAATATAAACTCCAACTAAAAAAAACGCTGATTTATCTCTATTATCCCTGTAATATTCTCTACTACTTTTAACTATGGGAAGCATTGGGTCGTTTGGATTTTCTCTCTGCATTTTGCTGTAAAGGTTTTTCTTTATTGTGTATTGGTCGTCATTCCAGAAAATTAAATATGTCAATCCTGCTGCTGCTCCAAAGAAAATTGGTGCTTTCCAGTAACTTTCAACATAAATCTGCCCCCAGCCCGGCAAAACAAGTGAGCGAATAATTGCTCCGGTCGGGGATTTTGTTTTATAATTCTTTTCTTGCTTTTGGGTTGTATCTTGAATTGGACTATCTGAATTTTGAGAAAATAAGGCACTTGGAATAGAAAATGAAAACATTATTAAAGACATCATTAATAAATGCTTATAATTTTTAAATATACTTTTTTTAAAAAATATCATTTTTTCCCCAAATTAATTCAATAGATTCTTTTGAATATAGAACAATACTAATAAATTCACTCTACATCTCTTTTTCAAAATGTTACTTTTTAAGTATTTTCTTTTTTTTTTGAAAAGTAGGCTTCACTTAGTCATACTATCAACAAGTTGATAGCATGACTTTAAATTTCTTCACTTTGCGAAGGTTTAAATATAAAAATCTAAACTATCTAAACTATCTAAACTATCTAAACTATCTAATCTTTCTAAACTATCTAATCTTTCTAAACTATCTAATCTTTCTAAACTATCTAATCTTTCTAAACTATCTAAACCTTATATCATCTACTTTTTTAAAACTTCCCTTAATTAGAAAACTTACTTCTTCACAATTTCAACTCTGCGGTTTTTTGCTTTGCCTTCTTCAGTTCTATTATCTGCTACTGGCTTTTCTTGTCCCCAACCAACTGCTGATAACCTGTCTTTACTGATTCCTTTAGAAATTAAAGCACTCATAACAGATTTAGCTCTGTCGTCAGAAAGTTTTTTATTGCTTTCAGGACTTCCTACATTATCGGTATGACCTTCAATGCTTACTTTTAGCTCTTTATTTGTGTTTAAAAGAGAAAAAATCTCATCAATAATAGGTTGAGATTCTGTTTTAATAGTGGATTTTCCTGTGTCGAACAAAATATCTAAAGCAATATAACCATCTTTATTAAGGGCATCAAGCATTTCATTTGCCTGAATATATTGCTTCATTGCTTCACGTTCAACAATAGTCAGGTAGTATTCCGGTGAACTCACCTCAATTCGCACCCAGGTTTCCTGTCCACCTTTTTCGATTTTTGCACAAATAAAGCTATAACTGTTGCCAGAAACAACAACTTTTCCTACTATTTTTGCATTAATCTTTTTTAAAGCATTATCGAAGTTCCTAAAGATTTGCACATCAGACATCTCCTGAACATTTTCATTTAAATGGAAAGAATAATAATAGTATTTTCCTTCAACCGTTTCTTTTTTAGCGGTTTCTTCAGTACTGTTTTCAATAGTAAAATTATGCGTATCAAATTCTCTTAATTGACATTCCATAATATGATAATTGGGCATTCTGTTAAATAAAGGATGGTCTTTGCATCCTTCTGCATCTTCATCTTGAGCATACGCAAGATTTGTTGCTAAAAGTATTAGAATCAATGTTAAATATAAGTTTTTCATAAAAATCCTTTCTTGATTTTGTTAAAATAGTAGATTTTAATCTTATTGCTACTTTGTCAATAAACATTTTACAATAATAATAAAAATTTTAAAACAAAGTTTCCTGCAATTTTTCTTTTATCGGCTTTGAATAGCTCTTTGAAATGTTATATTTTTCGCGTAATGGGTTAAACCTTTTATAAAGCCAATCCTTATAGCTTTTTATTGCTCCGCCTGTTGGATATATTAATAGTATTTCCTCATATAATTTTGGAAATTCTTTTTTTATGAAATCGAAAAAGTATTTGCGGGTTTTTCCTCTTAAATTTAATGTGCCGGGCAAAAGATAGCTTACATTAGATTTTTGAGCATTTAAGCAAAGAGATTCTAAATTTTCAAGTCCATCTGTTATATAAGGAATAATCGGCATAACGTGCAAGCCGATTGAAGTATTGGTTTTACTAAATTCTTTTAGCATAGCAAATCTTTTCATACTATCGCATCCGTTTGGCTCAATAAGTTTTCTTATTTTTTCATCGGTTGTTGTGATTGTCGCAGCTACGTTTATGTATGTGATTCGGGATAGTTCGTCAATTAAATCGTAATCACGCAAAATTAAATCTGATTTTGTGGAAATTATTGCCGGAGTTTGGTATTTGAATAATAATTTTAGTATTTCCGGCATTATTTTGTAATGAGCTTCTAATGGCTGATAGCTGTCTGTTACTCCACCAATATTCACTACTTCTCTTTTCCAAGATTTACTTTTTAGCTCTACTTCTAATTTTTCTACAATATTAGTTTTCACATAAATGCTGTTAAAATAATCGCTGTCGTTCAAATAATCGTGAGAATAAAGGGCAAAGCAGTATTTACAGGAATGTTGGCAGCCGCGGTAAATATTCAAATCCCAGTTATAAGGAATTCTTCTTCTTAGCTTATTTAAAGCAGTTTGGCAGGTAATTTCTTTTATATTTAAATTATTTTCCATAAAAATTTATTTCCAAGTTGAACTAGAGAAGATATATTTCATTCTAAAATAAAATTTTGGAAGAGAGAAACTTTCGCATAGTTCAGGTTTTTCGAAGTCATACGATGACTGATAGTCATCGTATGACTGAAGCACTGCTAAGAAAAGCAAAACTTAAACGAACACTTCAAATCTTTGCGAAAGTTTAAAGAATTAGATTATTTACTGAATGTTGAATGCTATTACCTTACAATCAGCAAATTTGAACTTGTTGGTTCAAAATATGTTCTTCCTTTGATGCTTAGTAAGTAGTTATAAACTCCAGACGCAACCTGATTTCCTTCTTCATTGGTGCAATCCCAAAGAACTTCATTTTTGCCAATTTTTGCTATTTGCTCAAGAGTTTTTACTTTTCTTCCGTAAATATCATAAATATCAATAGTTGCTTTGTTTTCCTGTCCCGGTGCTTTAATATCAAACGTAATAGTAGTAACATATGATGCAGGATTAGGATAATTGCCCAGATTTTTAATAAAACCATTTAAAGAGCAAAATACGCTTAATCTCAATGTGTCCCTGTTTCCACTAGCATCAGTAGCATAAACTGTTAAAATATTTTCGTCGAAATCTAAAGAATCCGATTTGAAACTCAAAATAGCTTTTATTGGTCTTTCCTTGCTTTTACTTATAAATTCATAATCTTCTGTATTATCAGCTAATTGAATTCTGCTGTTTATTCTTACTTTTAAGTTTTCATCGCTTTCAACGGCTAATCGTGAGTTGTCGTGAAGTTCCACTTTAAAATGCGGTCTTACTGCAACATAAGCACCATCTTCGATTTCCACATCGTCAAGAAATAGCTTTATTTTTGGTTTAATAGTATCTTCAAAAACGTTATAATTGTCTAAAGTAATATTATTAAAACTATAAAGTTCATTTAATTGATTTTTTAAGTCAATTTCATATAAAGCACTTACATTTCCATTAAGCTGCTCGGTATCAAATTGAAATTGCATTTCATCATCTTCATTTCTTGAAATAAATGGAATTTCCGACTCAAGAATTACGTTCTTTAATTCATTTGTGGTATTAGTCAATAATGAATTTGATTTATTTGCATTTCCTCGTTTAGAAATATTTTCAACTTGATATGTAATTGAAATATCATCTGCTCTCAAAATATTATTTTCTAAAAAATTAGTTTGTGATTTAACAATTGCAAGTTCCGGACTTGGAACAAAACTGCATTTCAAGCCACCAAAAGCTGGATTGTCTGTGCTTTCTTTTCTTTTTAAGTAAATATTAAAACGTAAATATGGATACTCATCTGCAGAAATATCAGATAAATCAATATTTTCATCAAATTCAACTGATTTTAAACTAACCGGAGACATATTTTTATTCAGTCCGACTATTTCAATTAATACGCTATCAACCGCAGTTTTAACCAAATTATTTATGCTGAACCATTTTTGGGCAGGTCCCACTTTTGGAGTAATGTAATTTCCATTTTTCAGATATTTAATAAAATTTCCCTGAATAATGCAGGTATCTCCAATTCCGCTCCAAAGCTCTTTAGTAAGCTCGGGAAATCCACGTCTTGCAAGCATAGTAAAAGTAGAACTTAATTCAAGAGAATCAATAAGAGCGGAGCCGTATTCTTTTAAAACTGTTCTTAAAGTGTCCATTGAACCAGTAGTATTCAATTTTTTATGATAATTTAAAAGCCGTGAGGATTCGTCGCAAGTAGTTAAAAGCAAATAATCTCCAAATTCAACTGAATCCCTTAAAAACTTGACAAATTTTATGCTGGTAGAATCACTTGATAAATCTGAACTATCGCTCCATGTGTCGAATACTCTTAATCTTTTTGCTGAAAAATCATCGGGAGACAAGACAATTACATTGAAACCGCGATGAGTGGGGGGGGTGGTAATATATATTGTTCCGTCAACGTTTATATCAGAAAAACGTTTTGATTGAAGGGCAGCCCCAGCGATTTTGTATGGAACAAAAACGGAATCAATTATTAAAACGTCTTTTTCATCTATTTTTGAAAAGCATAAATCGTTAAAAGTTCCCTGCTCTAACTGGTTTCGTCCAAAAATCTGCCACTGAGCTATTGTGTCAATGACGTTTCTATTTGTTGCTGTAAATGAAAGAAAGAGTGAATTTGTTTTGCTTTGGTTTTCTTCACTTTTCAGAATTGATTTGCCTTCCAGCCAGTACTGATTATTTTGAATCAAAGATAAATTTGGTTTCCAGTCAATATAATTTTCAAATAACTTGATTTCATCGGTTAGACTTATATAAAATGGAGTTGAGCTTGTATCTGGATTGTCCCAAATCTTGAATGAATAAGAAAAAGAAGTATCATTTGCTATAGGATTAATAAACCTAAATTCAGGCTTATTTGAAGAAAGATTCCACAAATTAAGTGGGTCGAGCGGAAGCAAGCCAGTATTCAATACTTCAAATAAGCCGGCATAAGTTTTGTTCGTTGTATCTTCAGATTGAGTCTTATTTTCAGGGTCTATTATAATCCAAAACTTATGAAGACCGGGCATACTTGCAATATTTAAAAAGCAAGTAAAGGCATCAGAAAGGCAAAAAGAAGGAAACTCCATAAATAAAGTATCAAGCATTCCATTATATTCTCTCACCAAAAGAAATTCTACATTTTCGTCATATCGCCTGCCCTGATTATAAACCAATCCAGAGATTTGGGCAACTGAATCGCTTTCAACAATGATTTTTTCATTCCTAATATTTGTTACTTCTATGCTATTTTCAACGAAATAGAGATTTGGCTTGTCGTTAATTTTTAGAGAAAGTAATGGGTCGCCAATGAAGTTATATTGCAGTATTGTATTGATTTCCTGAACATTTCTTGTTAACTGTACTTTTGCTTTATTGAGTAGTTCAATATAGGAGCTATTTCCACCTGCGATATATGCTTCAATTGTTTTACGAAGCAATTCCGACTGGACATCTACGAAGCCAACTCCGGTAGCACTGCTTGCACCGATAAAACCACGGTTAGCAGTAAATAAATAATCTTCATTTCTCGAAATAACATTCGGTTCAGCGAAGGCACCGGTATTGCAGGAAAATGAAGAAAATATTCCATAGCGTCCAGCGTTATTCAAGCGTTCTGCCTGCCAGCCATCTAAATCTAAAAGCGTAGCAGAACCGTGTCCAAAGAAAAATGTCCATAGTTTTCCGGCATTAACATTACGAATTATTTCGCCAGCTTCATTTTCAGCAACAGCAGATTCTACTTTTTTGTTTATAATAGTAGTATCAGCACATAAATTTGAATTTTTAAGTGTTTGTGCTATATTCAAAATAATTGTTAAAAAACTTGCCCTTTCAAAAGCAGTTGAGCCACCTGAAAGTAACAAATATTCCTTTTGCCATGGGGCATTTTTTACATTTTCATATTCTTTTAGTTTTTCAAAATAAATATTAACTTGTTCATCGGATTGCACTGGTATTCGTCCAACAATAAGTTCTGGGATAAAGTCATCACCTTCGAGAAGGGCATACCAGTAGTCGCTTACCGGCTTTCCGTAGCTTGGGATAAAGTCGTATTTGAAAGAAGTTGGAAGAATGAAACGGGCATCCCAGCTTGCTCCACCAATAAACACTACATATTTGGGGGCTGTTGGTTTATTTTGGTAGCACCATTTCAAATATGCTTTAATAGCGTGAGGCGATTTTTTACCAAAATTAAATTCATTATAAATATCTTCAATTTGAACAAGAGCATAAGTTAATGAATTTCTTTCAGCCCTAAAATTTGCATAATTATTTGCGAAATCTGTAAATTTCGCGTGAGTTATAATCAACAAATCCGGATTAACTTCAGTATTTTTTAAATTGCTTTCATTGATTTTATAAACCTTTGCCTTCTCAACAGAATTTACATCATTAATTTGTAAAACGTAATCTTTATTTGCTTCAAATACTTTTTCAAATTGATTTGATTTTCCTCCGTTATGTCTAATAAATTCATACAAGCCAGAAATATAATTTTCCAAATTTTCAAAAACCACATTCGTTTCCCCTTTAATGCAGGCAAAGGAAAAAGCATCTCCACTTTTGAATTGGGAAATAAGTTTGCTGCCAAGATTGACTAAAATATCTTTAAAACTATTTGTTATTGATTGAGAATTGACGGAAACGGCAATCACAGTTCCATTCGGTAATGAATTTAAAAAGTTTTCCGCTTTGCTAAAATCTGAACTGCTAAAAAATTCTATGCTTGAGTAATCGCTTGCTTTTGCTGTTCCAATATGGATACCACCGGCACCACCAGTATAATTTAAGCTGTCGTTAATTGATATTGAAGAAAATGCTTTTTCGCCGCTTTTACTTACGATTGAAAGAGTAGTGCCACTTTGAAATTTATCTAAAACTGCAATTCTTCTGTTAAGTGTATCAATCGCAAATATTTTCTGATTTGAAAAACCCGGAACATTCAATTTAAAATTACTGCTTTGCTTTTCAATCGTAAAGGTAGAACTGCTATTTTTTGCAAAGGGAACTGTGCGGGCGGATAATTCAAAGTAATCAATGCCAACGTCATCGGGATAAACAAATTGATTGTCCTGCTTGCGGTAACCGAAACTTTTCATTTCAAATAAATTATAGCCATTTGAGATATAATTTGAATTTATGTCGAATTGTTCGAAATAATTTTGACCGCCTTTGTATGCTTTTTCTAAAATCGTGTCTTTATTAAAAATGAATTTCAGGTTATGGTTTAACTCACGGCTTTTGCTATAGCCGGTGCTAATGAAATACGCTTTTAGTTGAATTGTCTGGGTATTTGATTTATTAAATGGAATGAGCAAAGGAAGTTTGAAGCTGCCGGAAATCGCGGGACTTAAAGTATCCCAAGCCCAAATTTCACCCGGAGATATTTCTGTAATATAGTCTTCATAGCCGGCAAGAAGCAGCTTTTCCTTTTCAAAATGCTCAAAATACTCAACTTCATTCAAAATATTCGAATACTCGGTTAAATCGGGGAAATTTAAAAATCTTTCGTTTGAAGGGCTTTCGGAATTAATTAAAAAATATGGTTCTTCATCAGTGTAATGCTCGAACCAGGTTGTATCGCCATTTGCCCGCTGCCCAAGGAAAATTATTTCATCACCTGAATTTAGCAAACCATCGCTATCGTTATTTATATAAATTGGAATTTCTTTGCCAAAATGAAGTAATTTTAGGTTTTGAATAATGGCATTTTGGAAATTTTGATTTATTTCAAAAATCTCCGAAGCACTAACAGAAGCAATACCATCTTTTTTCGTTGTAAGCTTCACTTCATTTGTATTTGGCAAAAGAATGGCTGGAGCGATTAACAAAAAAGCAATTAAAATCGAAGTAACCTTTTTCATATTCTTTTTTTATGGTAGAAAACAAATTTTTCAATGATTTATAAACGACTAAAAAAAAGAATTATTTTTGAGAAAGTTGATTAGCTATCAGCTATCGGCAATCGGCTGTTTACTGTTTGCATTTAGTCATTAGTCATTAGTCATTAGTTCTTTTAATCCAATAACAATTTAACTTTTAACTTCCAGTCATACTATCAACAAGTTGATAGCATGACAATAAAGAAAAATAAGGTAATAAGGTTAAATGAGAATGTGTGTTTATTTTCTACTAAGGTTATTAATAAAAAATAAGGTTTTTTATATAAATATACTTCAATAAAAGGCAAAAACCTTATTTCAATAATTAACCTTAGTAGAAAAAGATAATTCAACTGAACAAACCTTATTAGCTTATTAAAAGAGATTTTCCAGTCATACGAGCTATTTCGTTGCTCGCATTGCTTTAAAAGACTGTTCTATTTATCCCGTAGGGATTAAATATTTGTAATAAGTGAAATCCGTTCCTGTGCTTATCCCGTAGGGATTATATATACAGTATTACTATTTAATCCCTAACGGGATAATAGCAGCAAAGGGGGTTTATGAGTTACAAATATATAATTCCTACGGAATAAATTTAAAACGACTTTCTGAAAGTTCTACCATTCTTTTCCAAGTTCAACTTGGGAAGGAGAATTTATAAATTTAATAATACTTTAGCCATAAGAGCAACTTGTTGATGGCATCGCATAAATCTTGTTCATTTCCCAAAATAAAAGTCTTATTTTATATTCGTCTCAGAAAGATATTTTTTGAACTATCCTTAATAAAATTTACTTTTCCGGCACTGCTATTTCCCAGTTTTTACTCTTAGGAGGAGATGGCAAAAGACGTTTTAAAATCCAAGGATTTAAAAGTTTAACATCTTTATAAGTAGTTCCATTTTGTTTAGCCCAGTCCGAGAGATTTTCGATAGAACTACTGTAACTGATTGTTTTATACTTATCAGTATTATAGAATTCTTCTTGTTTTAGATGAAATCCATATTTTGCTGGATTTTTCATTATTTCTTTAATAATAACAATTCTAAGAATGTAACGAGAAGTTTCTTCATTTAAAAACAAATCGAAAAAATCTTTAACATCTTGAAATTTCAGGTTTTCAGATACTCCAACGTGTCCCATATTATAGCCGGCAGAAGCAAGAGTCCATGATTTGAATTTAGAATATCCATCTTTAAGGTATTTTATTGCAGCTTTAGTACTTTTTTCAGGATGACATCTCTCATCAACCAAATCATCAATAATAAGCCCCATAGAGCGACCGGTTTCAGGGATAAACTGCCATAATCCAACAGCATTTTTTGGAGAACGAGCCATATACAAAGCACTTTCAGCAACGGACAGATACTTCAAATCGTCCGGAACATTTTCTTCTTTTAAAATCCGTTCAAACATACTAAAATACTTACCTGAACGCTTCAAATAAAGAATTATTTGACCAGGTTGCTGGAGCAATATATAAAATTCCCTTTCGGCTCTCTCTCTTACTTCAGGTATGTCAAGAGGTATCATTTCACCACAAAAATCAAGTTGTGTAGGTAACTTAATTGTTGATAGAAAATGGATATATTCGCTTTCGCTTGTTTGCTGCTGACAAGCTACTTCTTTTGTTTCTTTGCAACTGATTAGCAAAAAAATAATTAGCAAAAAATATTTTTTCATTATTCTATATTTTCTTTTATTATTAGAGGAGTTTGAAAATTTTTCATTCTTCATTTCGTTACCAATGATATCTTTACTTTTGACTGTCATGCTATCAACTTGTTGATAGTATGACTGAAAAAACACTTTTTCTAAATCTCAAGTTCTGTGTTAACAGTGACTTGTGAGATTCCTCGCTGCGCTCGGAATGACAGCTTAAAGTTATGTCATTTCTAATGAAATAAAGTAATTGCTTTATATTGGAGTTTCAAATAACATCTTTTACATCTCCTTCCCAAGTTGGTATTGGGAAGGAGAAATAAGTCAAATGTAAAAAACTATTTAACTTGAGCAATGCAATTACGGACAATAGCCAGTCCATCTTCAAGTTGTTTTCTTTTTGCGTTGAGTGATGGTCTGAAGCGTAATGATTTGTCGCCGCAAGCAAGAATAATCAGTTTGTTTTCAAAACATAATTCTCTAACTTTATTCCTAATTTCTGAATTTGGGAAATCGAAAGCACAGAAAAGCCCTTTTCCGCGAACGTTTGAAATCATATTAGGAAATTCATTTTCAATACTATGAAGTTCCTGCATCAAGAACTTACCTTGCTCTTTTACGTTTTCGAGTAAATTTTCTTCTTCAATAATTTCTAAATAACGTGTTGAACGCACCATATCAACAAGATTTCCACCCCAGGTGGAGTTAATTCTGCTGGAGGTATGAAAAACATTATCTGGAATATCATCAACTCTGTCAGTTGCAAGAATACCGCAGACCTGCATTTTTTTGCCGAAGCACATTAAATCTGGTTTGGTTTCAAGTTGCTGATGAGCCCACCATGTGCCTGTAAGTCCTAATCCAGTTTGAACTTCGTCGAAAATCAAAAGTGCTTCATTTTCATCTGCAAGATTTCGCAACTGCTTCATAAATTCCGGACGGAAATGATTGTCTCCGCCTTCACCTTGAATTGGCTCAATAATAATGCCGGCAATGTCATCTTTATTATCTAAAAATGCCTGTTTAATGCTTTCAATGGCTTGGTTTTCTAATTTCATTGTGTATTCCAAATTGTTTTGATTTAGTGGAAATACCATTTTTGGGCTAATTATTCTGGGCCATTCAAATTTCGGATAATAATTTACTTTATTTGGGTCTGTATTTGTTAGGGACATAGTGTAACCGGTTCTGCCGTGGAATGCTTCACGGAAATGAATGATTTGATGTCCGACTTCGCGAGAATAACCTTTGGCAAAATTCTTTCTTACCTTCCAATCGAAAGCAGTTTTAAGGGCATTTTCTACTGCTAAAGCACCACCACAAATATAAAATGAATATTTGAAATAGTCCGGCACTGCAATTTTGAAGAATGTTTTTACAAATGTAGCCATTGCTTCTGTGTAGATATCAGAATTTGATGGTTTGTTAACTGCAATTTTCCCAATATAATTGATGAATTCATCATTATTAATTTTCGGATGATTTAACCCGATTGGAAGAGATGCAAAGCAAGAGAAAAAGTCGTTATATTCTGTATCATTCATTGAATCAACAAAATAACCGTCATAGCTTTTTTCTAAATCCAAGCAAATTGGAAAACCATCTACTAGCATATATTTGGATAATTCTGTAGTAACATCTTTAGCTTCTACGTTATATTTCGGGATATATTGATTTGTTTTCATTAAAAACTCCTATATTTTATATTTTTAAAAAAATTGTTGAATTACTAATACTATTTAATAATATAGCAATAAATTGAATTGCTATATTTGAAAAAATGTGATTAAATGCGATATACTGTTATATTACAATTAGTAAAATATGTTTTGATTATATTTTATTTAAAAATTGAATATAATGAATTTAAAGGGGTATGGCAGATGAAATAACTTGAATGAAAATGAAAATCAGCATAATTTTTTGAAAAGAAAGAAAAGACAACCCCCGGATTGTTCCCTTTCCGTTTAAATTATTATTTGCCGATAAAGTTCTATTTCTCATAAATGCAATATACGAAAAATATTTGGAATAAAAAAGAAGAATATTTAAAAGGTAAAAAGGAGAAGTAAATAGAACAATGCTATGCTATATCTCGGAGATTCAAACCTTATGGTATCAATTACTTGAGAGGTTCCTCTCTAACGCTCCTAATAAACCGCTTTTGCTTTTTTAGAACGTAACTATATGTATTATATATAATTATAAAAGTCATACGATAAAAAAGGTTATAGTATGACTTTTATATTAATCTTTATTTTTCTCCTTCTCAAGTTGCACTTAGGAAGGAGGATTTCTTTTCAATCTGTGTTTTACTTTTTTTATAAATGAAGATTAAAGCATAGCTTAAGTGAAAGATGCCTTCCCAAGTTTCACTTGGAAAGGAGGTAAAAAATATTTTTGGATACACTCTAAAAAGTGCCTTACCTATGAAAACGGTTATCTATAGGCACGCTGGGATTGGATTTCCGATTACTCTGAAATTACATATTATCGTTTTTAGAGTGGACTCATTCCTGTTAAATTATTTCTTAATTACTCCGGCTTTATAAACGTAACCGGGCAATTCTCTTTGGAAATAATCACTCATCTCCTTTGCTAATTCAATAAGAACATTAATATCAATATCTTTTCTTAGTTCCATTTGATTAAAGAAATTGATTAAATCTTCTGTGCAAACGTTGCCTGATGCAAGTTTAGTAAAAGGACAGCCGCCAAGCCCGCCAGTAGAAGATTCAAAAACAGTAGCACCGGCTTTCATTGCAGCATAGCAGTTTGCCAATCCCATTCCATAAGT
>DAIOVK010000016.1:0-8089 GCA_036759045.1 Kapaibacterium sp. (SeqCode)
GCGAAATTGTATTGTTTGTATAATTTGAAGCACGCTTTTGGTGGACTTGCGTTGTGTCAATATAATAAGAATTTTCGTTATTAAATTGAATTTTGTAATGCTCAAAATTAGCAAATCGCTTCATAAAAACTTCTGTAACTGTATTTTGGAATACAGCTTGTTCGCCTATCGTATGGTAGGTTTCATATAGCTTAATTTGACTGCAATCACCAAGAATAATTAAATTTCTGGGTTGGATAATTGGTGCATAATCAATAGCAGTATTGATGTAAACAATTTGAATGGGATTTTCTACAATAACTCCTTCTGCTGTTCTGATGTAGCATCCATCACTTGCAAACATTGTATTAAGAGCAACAAAAGCATCATTCTCGTAATTAGCATATTGAGCAAAATGCTTTTCAATTGTTGAAGCTTTGTAAACCATAGCATCGGCTAAGCTGCCAATTTTTATTTTTTCTGCTTCAGTATTTATTCTGGATAGTTCTTTAGAAAATCGTCCGTTGATTAACACTACAATATTATCTTTTTTCCCATTAATGAGAAATTTTAAAATATCTGTAATTTCTTTATTCTCAATTTCTTTCTGCGATTGTAGCTGAAAATCTTGTTTGTAAAGAAATGAAGTGTCGGTATATTTCCATTCTTCATTTTTTTTAGTAGGAAAACCAAGAGAATTAAAGCTGTTAAAAGCATTATTTCTAATAGTTTTTAGCTTGGCTGGGAATTTTCCGTTTGTTCTTTTGGAAAACTCAACGAAGCTATCATTTATTTGATTGAAAAAATCTTCTTTCATAAAGTTCCTTATTTATTTGATGAAACTTCTTTTTTAATCCAGTCGTAGCCCTTTTCTTCTAATTCAAAAGCTAATTCTTTGTTGCCGGACTTAACAATTCTGCCTTGATAAAGGACGTGAACAAAATCTGGAACTATATAATCCAGCAGTCGCTGATAGTGAGTAATCACAAGGAAACCATTGTCTTTGTTTTGTAAGCGATTAACTCCATTTGCAACTATTTTCAGTGCATCTATATCAAGTCCGGAATCCGTTTCGTCTAAAATAGCAAGACGTGGCTCAAGCATAGCCATTTGAAAAACCTCGTTGCGTTTTTTTTCACCACCGGAAAAACCTTCATTTACAGAGCGATGCAAAAAATCGGATTTAATTTCAACGAGAGCAGCTTTTTCTTTCATTAACTGTAAAAAGTCCATAGCATCAACTGGCTCTAATCCGAGGTGTTTACGTTTTTCGTTCAAAGCAGTTTTCATAAAATTTGCTGTTGATACTCCGGGAATCTCTACCGGATATTGGAAAGCAAGGAAAATTCCTTCTCTTGCTCTGTCTTCGGCTGGCATTTCAAGCAAGTTCTTTCCCAGATAAGTTACTTTACCATCGGTAACTTCAAATTCCGTTCTACCGGAAAGCACCGAAGCGAGTGTGCTTTTTCCGGAGCCATTTGGACCCATAATTGCATGCACTTCACCAGCGTTGATTTGCAAATTTATCCCATTTAAAATGGGCTTATCATTGATATTTACTTTCAGATTTTCAATTTTTAGTAATTCCATAGCTTTTCTTTATTTATTAATTTTTAAATTTCTTTTTTATATGTTAGCTATCGGCTGTCAGCATTCAGCTGTCGGCTATTAGCTGTATTATTTTATTAAATTCTTATTCTCTCATATCTTCGCTAAGTTACTTGGGTTTTGCGAAAGTATTCCTCTTAATATTTAATCCCTACGGGATAAAGTAAGTAAGGGATTATCTTTGTTACAAATATACAATCCCTAGCGGGATAATTTCTTTCTTCAATCAACAATCACTGGGACTGGAGACTGGGTGCTGGGGATTAGAAAGAATTAACTCAATAAATCTGGACTGGAGAATGGAAGCTTGGGTTTGGAAAGAATTAACCCAATAACTCAATAACTCAATCAATAATCCAATAGCCCATTTATCACTTATCATTAATAATTAACAATTAACAATTAATCGTTCTGCAACCACTTCCGGCCTGACGTCATTTTTTGCATTGAAAAAAGTTGTGTTTTCAACTCCGCCGGGCAGTTTAAACATCTTATTTTCAAAAATGTCTTCGATAGTAAGTATTTGAATTCTGTCAAATTTATAATTAGTATAATTCCCAGCTTCTTTTGCTGCTTCAAGCATTGGTTTAGTCAAATTCTCGGCAAAGCAGACAAATACTCCAATATCAGCATTTTGTCTGTCTATAACGTTGATAAACTCACGAATATTTTTAACACTAACATTTCCGCTTTTTACTTCTATTAATACAATCCCCTTTTCATTGTTATTTTTTGGAAACGTCAAATAACCGTCCCAGCCACCATCAGCGGTTTTCTTTGGATTTAATATTCCACCAAGTAAAAATTCTACCACCCACTCCTGAAAATCTATACGCCCTTTTTTATCTTTTATTGCAAGTTCTTTAGCAGATGCAATGTCTTTTGGAAAACCATTAATAGTGGTTGAATTTAAAAATATTTTTTTAGCTTCTTCTTCGAGAGGGTCAGTTAATCTTTTTAAAATCAATTTAATAGCAAGATGGGAAATATCCACTCCGAGCCAGTTACGATTTAAGCGATTAGCCACAGAAACTGTAGTTCCGCATCCACAGAAGAAATCAGCAACAACATCACCTTCGTTGGAACTTGTTTGAATTATTCTTTCTAAAAGTGCTTCGGGCTTTTGAGTGGGGTAGCCAAGTCGCTCTTTTGCCTGAGCAGAAATAGGGGGGAGGTTGTCCCATAGTTCCTGTAAAGGTGCTCCTTTCATATCATCTAAGTATTGTTTAAAACTTGGAACCCCATTTTTGCTAAAATGAATATATCCTTTTTCATTAAGTAAATCAAGTTTTTCAGAAGTAGTCATTAATTTTAATTTTTCTTCATCAACTAAACTGTTTAAAATACGTTTTGGAACTGACCAAGAACGTTTACTTTGTTTTGGATGGTATTTCATCCATTCTGGGTCATTTTCATTTATGCCCGGTCCAGTTAAAACTACTAAGCGATAAATCCCTTTTTTGTCTTTATATTTAAAAAAGTTATTTAGGTATTGCTCTGAATAATCTAAGTAATTAACATTAAAAGTAAATTCGTTAGATTTATTATAATATAAAATTCTATCAGTAATTCTACCAAATCTTTTTGGGTCATTATGTGAAAATGTTCGCTTCCACACTATTTCATTTCTAAAATTATCTTTATTAAAAATGATGTCGCAAACAATTTTCAAATAATGGCTCATCGTTGGGTCGCAATGCAGATAAAATGAACCGGTGTTATTCAATAGTTTGTGCATATAAAACAAACGATGTGCGATTGTTGTCAAATATGCAACTGTAGATTTGGAAATGTCAATATTATCAAGATTTTTTAAAAAATGATATAAATTAATATTTAAATCAGCAATTTCCCTTAATCCATCTTTATAGCTGACGTTGCTCCAAGTGTCTGCAAATGCTTCACGTTGTGCTTTAACGTCTTTCATATCAATATCTTCAAAGAGAATATTATAATTTCTTTTTGAGTTAAAAGGTGGGTCAATATATATCAAATCAATTAGCCCCTCCGGGTGCTTTTCATAAAGCTCCTTCAAGACATCAAGGCAATCACCAAAATAAAGTTGTTTCATAGTTTAGCTTCTTAGCTGTCAGCTATCGGCTATCAGCTTTTTGTTTATGGTTTATAATTTATAGTTTATAGTTTATGGTTTATGGTCTATGGTCTATAGTTTATTTAAGTCATTGGTAATTAGTCATTAGTTTTATTATCACTTATCATTATTTTCACTTCTTTATTTTTTCCTCTTAATATTTAATCCCTACGGGATAAAGTAAGTAAGGGATTATCTTTGTTACAAATATTTAATCCCTAATGGGATATTTTCTTTCTTTAATCAACAATCATCGGGACTGGAGTCTGGGCGCTTGGGACTGGAAAAATTTACCTAATAACTCAATAACTCAATAAACCCATTAATTACTAATAATTAACAATTTATAATTAATAATTAACAATTAATCATTAATCATTACCCTACGCTTCCCTCCAAAGTAACTGCAAGCAATTTTTGTGCTTCAACTGCAAATTCCATTGGCAACTGATTTAGCACTTCACGGCTAAAACCATTAACGATTAAAGCGATTGCATCTTCAACAGAAATACCGCGCTGATTGCAGTAAAAGATGATGTCATCAGAAATTTTTGAAGTAGTGGCTTCGTGTTCAACAATTGAATTTTTATTTTTTATTTCAATATAGGGGAAAGTATGAGCCCCACATTTACTGCCGAGCAAGAGAGAATCGCACTGAGAATAATTCCTTGAATTTTCAGCTTTCTTATTTACATTGACTAATCCACGATAGCTGTTCTGGCTTCGCCCGGCAGAAATACCTTTTGAAACGATGCGACTTTTAGTGTTCTTACCGATATGAAACATTTTTGTTCCAGTATCGGCTTGCTGGTAATTGTTTGTAACAGCTACGGAATAAAATTCAGCAACGGAATTGTCGCCTTTTAAAATGCAGGAAGGGTATTTCCATGTAATCGCAGAGCCGGTTTCCACTTGCGCCCATGAAACTTTTGCATTTTCGCCATTACAAATAGCCCGCTTTGTAACGAAATTATAGATACCACCTTTGCCTTCTTTGCTACCGGGATACCAGTTTTGAACAGTAGAATATTTTATTTCGGCATTTTTCATTGCAATTAATTCAACAACCGCAGCGTGCAGTTGATTTTCATCGCGAATAGGAGCAGTGCAGCCTTCAAGGTAGCTAACATAACTTCCTTCGTCAGCAACTATAAGAGTTCTTTCAAACTGTCCTGTTGATTGTGCATTTATTCTGAAATAAGTGGAAAGTTCCATCGGACAGCGGGTGTTTGGTGGAATATAGCAAAAAGAACCGTCGCTAAAAACTGCTGAATTTAGTGCTGCAAAATAGTTGTCGGAATAGGGGACAACCATACCCAGATATTTTTCTACTAAATCGGGATGCTTGCGAATAGCTTCACTCATTGAGCAAAAGATAATACCAAGGTCATTGAGTTTGCCTTTGAATGTAGTTGCGACGCTTACACTATCCATAACAGCATCAACTGCAACTCCTGCAAGAATTTTCCTTTCATTTAAGGGAATTCCGAGTTTTTCAAAAGTATCAAGAATTTCTGGGTCGATTTCATCTAAACTCTTTGGTGCTTCCTTATGACTTTTGGGAGCAGCATAATAATATAAGTCTTGATAGTCAATAGGTGGAAAACTTAAATTTGCCCAGCGAGGTTCTTTCATTTTTAGCCAAAAATTGTAAGCTTTCAATCTCCAGTTTAGCATAAATTCCGGCTCATTTTTTTTCAAAGAAATAAAACGAACTATATCTTCGCTTAATCCTTTTGGTGCATATTCATTTTCAACATTGGTTACAAAACCATATTTATAATCATTACTCGTTACTTGCTCAATTATGTTTGTTTCTTCTGGCATAAATTTTTCCTTTATTCATTTATTGAATTTTCAATTGAATAATTTTTTAGAATCTTTTCTATTTCATCTTTAATTTTAAAAACAGTTTTTTGTAAATTGCATCTGCCTGAACGCTTGCAAACTGTATGATTAAGTGGATTTATGCAATTCACCTGCAAAGCACTCGGGTCGAATATTTCCATAATTTCAGTTATTAAAATATCTTTTGGCTTCTTTAATAACTTGTAACCACCTTTTACTCCTTGCTTCGACTCAATTATATTGCTTTTGATTAGTTGTTGCAAAATTTTTGATGTGAATTGAAATGGAATTTCCAATTCGTCAGCTATTTCCTTTGCACTTACCAATCTGTTCTTATTCTTTGTTATATACTGCAATGCAAGTATTGCATATTCAGTTTGTTTTGTAAATCTAAACAATTCCTACTCCTAATTATCTTGAATTAAGACGTAAATGAAATACGACTATTGTAATCGTATATTATTATTTTTCAATAGGAGTTTCAATTGAAATTTTCACAGTTCTGCAATAAAATCTTCCTTCCGGAAAATTATTATCGAAGAGCAATTCTCTTTTACCTACGCCATAAGTTTCTGCGTTTTCAATGTCAAGCATTTTTGCCACAGATTTTGCCCGATTTGTAGAAATTCTGTCGTTAATTTCTTCTTCACCAATTTTGTCTGTATAACCGATTATACTAATCGTGGACTTTGGAGTAACTCTGTTTTTTACAAAGTCAATTACTTTTTTATGAGCTGAACTTAATGTGTATTTTCCATAATCAAAAAGGATTAAGCTGTAATATTCAAATTCCTTGTCAGAGGCACCTTCAATACGTTTTTTGTCAATAGTGATTTGTTCAATTGGAATTAAATTTTCATTTGTTGAGTGAACAGACCCAAATGCATCTTTAACATAAAGTTTATATTTTAAGGCACCGGCAAACATTCTGGCATTTTCGCTTTCGCTGTTTATTTCCCAAATTATTTCATTTGGAGGTAAGCCATCACCCTGAAAACTCTTTATTATTTGATTATTTTGTATAATATCCAAATCCCATCTTTTGATATCAAATTCAGAACTTACTTCATTAATAAATTTGAATTTGGTTGAGCTTAATATACGGGTTGTGTCAATAGTAAAAACTGGCTCAAAAATTGAATTATCATTTGAAGTAATTTCAACTCTTCTGTTTTCTTCATCACCCTCAGGAATATCTCTTCGCGATGCATCTTTTGGTAGGTTACGGGCAGCAATTTTTATTCTGTTCTCTTCAATATTCCAAACATTAATCAAATAATTTGCAACACTATTTGCCCTTTGTTCAGAAAGCTCAGTATTTCCTTTTTCCTCACGAAAGTTTGAATTTGTTCCGGTAACTGTAATATTTGCTTTTGGGTTGTCCTGCAAACGCATTCCAATTATGTTTAGTGCCTGGTAATATGTTTCTAAGCTGTTAAGATTATGCAAGTTATTCATATTGAATTTACTTGTTTCATTTTTATCTAATCTTATATATCTATTCGGAATACTTGAAGAGTTTTCATCAAAGAAAATGTAATTAAGCAATGGTCTCATATTGTAAGTAATAAAATCTTCAACTTTAATAAATAAATTATTACTTTCATTATTATTGCTATCAATTTGTACTGCTCTAACGCTAATTCTTGTTTCGCTTGGAGTGCGGGCTGCAGGATAATCTGGCATTGGCGGTGAAAGTGGGGGAGGAGGTGGTGGTGGAAGTGGGTCTGGCTCCCTGTATTTTATTGAAATTCCAAAATTAACGCTATGCCAGTTCCATTTAATATTCTTTACTAAATTTGTCATTAAGTATCTATATGATATTTCAGGAGTTAATGATAAAAAATTTCTTTTGGTCATTTGTAGTTCGTAGCTTAATCCGACTATAAAACTAACCTGAGTATTTGAAACTTCTGGAATTTTTCCGGTAGAATCGTTACGAATTCTTTTCCCGTTTTCAAAAACACCTCTATCAACCGGGTCAATTATTTCTTCTTTTTGATGATAGTTGTTATCTAAAAGGAAACCAGTCGGCATTCCGGCAAAAACAGCTAAATTTCCAACAAATTTGTAAGAAATAGATGGTTCGAAAGTAAACAGAGCAAATTTTGAATCAATAATTAATTCTGATTTGCCGGGATATGATTCACCATCGACTATAACTGGAATATCGTCTATTTTTTTTAATAATCCTGAATACTGCTCGTAACCAACACGGATAGTAAATGAAAAAGGGTCAATACCTGTAGCTTCAATTAACCCCCCGAGTTCATATCCTTTGCCGGTTCCGCTTGTGAATTTATTTCCACAGCAGGGAATGTCTGGCAAATGTCGAAAAGATGAAAAATACTCGTTCAGAAGGTATCTTCCATAAATCCCATATTTAAAACCTAATTCTAAACTGTCTTTATTATCTAATGCTTTTAATACTGAAAAACTTATTAGTAAAATCAATAAAGTAAGTAACGTTTTTTTCATTCAAAGCTCCATTTAAACAATTAAGCAAAATTAAAAAAAAAATCGCTATTTCACTTATAGTTTAAATCATTTTATTCATCTTTA
>DAIOVK010000016.1:8189-15464 GCA_036759045.1 Kapaibacterium sp. (SeqCode)
AAAAAAAAATCGCTATTTCACTTATAGTTTAAATCATTTTATTCATCTTTAATGTTAATTTTTTATATTTGCTTTTTTTGAGAAAGAAAAAAATGGATTTTTCACTAAATTTAAAAATTAACAATATATCTCATTCTTTTGATAATAAATATTACTTATTTAAAAATCTTAACTACGAAATTGAATCTTCTGAAATAATTGCAATAACTGGTCCGAATGGTAGTGGTAAATCGACTTTAATTAAAATTATTGCTTCTCTTTTAAAACCGAGCAATGGAATAATTGAATTATTTGTTAATCAAAATAAAATAATGAATGATGATTTTTATTTATATACTTCTTTAGTTTCACCTTATCTTAATTTATACGAAGAATTTACAGGTTTAGAACATATAAAAATTTGCGAAGAATTATTAAATAGTCATTCTAAACGGAGTGATACTTCTTTACATACTACCAGTACAATTGAAAAAAAAAGAAGCACAGATAAATCCCCCCTACCCCCCTTTTTCAAAGGGGGGATTAACATTCAAAATCCTTTTTTAACAAATATAGAGTCCAATAACTTAAATTTAATTAATGACGAGATTAATAAATCAAATTCATTCACCCCTTTTTCAAAGTGGGGTAGGGGGGATTTATTTCCCTTTTCACTGATTAACAGAATTACAAAAAAAGATAAAACCGGCAACCAAACCATCCAAGACCTTTTTGAAATATTTGAACTTAAAAAAGTTGCTAATGACACAATAAGAACATATTCTTCTGGACAAAAGCAACGGCTGAAATATATTTTAGCATTATTAAAAGAACCATTAGTTTGTTTATTTGATGAGCCATTTACAAATCTTGATGATAATGGTATAAATATTGCTAAACAATTTATTGATAATTTGATTAAAAAAAAGCGTATAGTAATAATTGCATCGAATGACGACAGAGAAATTGAATTAAGCAACAGGAAAATAGAATTGATTTAATTTTAAAATTAACTAAATCAAATATATGAAAATAAATTTAAAAACAAAGTTAGTAACAATGGCAATTTTATTATTATTATTGCCAATAACAGTTTTCTATCTAATGACCATGTCTTTTCAAGATGATTCTTTAAAAAAATCAGAAGATGAACTTCAAAAAATCGCAAAAATGAATATCCAGCAAATCTCAAAAGATGTTTATTATTTGTTGGATAATACTAATGAATTGCTGCTCAAGAAATTAAAATTATCAATGAAATATTTTAAAGAATTATCCAACAAACCAGGGGCACTTGTATATAGCACCGAACAAGTAGAATGGGATGCAATTAATCATTTTTCAAAAGATGTAACAACTATTAGCTTACCAAAAGTCATATACAATCAGCAATGGCTTGGAAAAAATGATAAATTTGAAGTGCGCACACCACTAATTGATGATATAACAAATAATTATGGAAGTGTTTGCTCGTTTTTCCAACGGATGAACAAACAAGGCGATATGATTCGTATTGCATCAAGTGTTCCAAATGATGAAGGCGAGCGGGGGATTTCTACTTTTTTAAATGCAACAAATCCAGATGGTTCACAAAATGCAATTATTAGTACTGTTCTGAAAGGCGAGGTATATCAAGGTATTGGCTGGGGCGGAAATGACTGGTTTGTTACAATTTATGAACCATATTACAGTGCTGCCGGCGAAATTGTTGGGATGCTTGCCGTTGGTGAAGGAATTCTTGGCACTGAACTTTTGGAAAAAACATTAACTTCAATTAGTATCGGTAAAAACGGTTATATCTTCATACTTGGTATTGACGGTTTTTATAAGGGTAGATATATTGTATCTAAGAATAGTGAACGAAATAATGAATACATATACGAAGAAAAGGACAGCGATGGAAATTACTTTGTAAAGGATATAATTAATAAAGCTCAACAATTAAAAGACAAAGAAATTGCATTTTTTACATATAACTGGCAAAACAAAGGTGAAGCTCATCCCCGCTCAAAAATCGCTTCTTTCGGTTTGTATAAAAAATGGAACTGGCTCTACGCTGCAAGTTGTTACGAAGATGATTACTATGAAGCAAAAACTGAACTCGAAGGAAATATTACAGATTTGAAATATAAAATGCTAATTGTAGGTATTGGCTTATTAATAGTTGGTTCGTTTATAGTTATTGTTCTGACTAAGAAAATTACAAATCCAATTATTTTTGTCAAAAGTTTATCTAAAAATATTTCAGAAGGAAATATTTTTCAGGCAAAAAAAAGCATTGATGAGATTACTGATAAATATTTCCTTAAAAGTAAAGATGAAATTAAGGATTTATTTAATTCATTTGTTGCAATGATAAAAAATCTTGATGATTTAATCAGTCAGGTGCAACGCTCAGGGATTCAGGTAACTACTTCGGCAACTGAGATTTCTGCTTCTTCAAGAGACATTGAAGCAACTATTGCCGAGCAATCTTCTTCAACTAAGCAAGTAACATCTACTTCGTATGAGATTTCTGAAACTGCAGACCGGCTTGCTCAAAGCATTGAACGGATTTCCAAAGATGCTAAATCTACTGCAAACCTTGCTGTCGAAAGTAGAAACGATATAGATAAAATGGACAATACAATGCAAAATCTTAAGCAGTCAACAAGTTACATTTCTTCAAAATTATCTGTAATTCATAACAAATCAAATAAAATATCCGGTATTATTACTACAATTAACAAAATTTCAGAGCAAACAAATCTACTTTCTCTTAATGCTGCAATAGAAGCAGAAAAAGCAGGAGAATACGGTAAGGGCTTCTCTGTTGTTGCCCGTGAAATTAGCCGTCTTGCCGACCAAACCGCTAATGCTACTCAAGATATAGAATTTATGGTTAAAGAAATGAACGAATCTGTTTTGCAGGGAGTAGTTGAAATGAACAGGTTCGGAGATGAAGTCCTTGGTAGCGTAGAAATTGTTTCTTTAATAGGCGATAAACTTACTGATATTATTGAAAAAGTGAATGCCCTTATACCGGATTTTGAAGAGTCAAATATTGGTATGCAGCAGCAAGCGTATTTTGCTAATCAAATTGCTGATACTATGAAGAATTTATCTGTTGCTACTGACCAAACAAGACAATCACTTATTGACTTTAGAAGTGCTACATCGCAACTTAGTGAAGCTGTTAGTGGCTTACAAACTGAAGTGAAAAAATTCAAACTTAAAGAAGATTTATAAATTGTCATTCTGAGCGCAGCGAATAATCTAATAAATCCATTTACTACAAGAATTGAGATTCTTCACATCGCTTCAGAATGACAAGAAAAATTGAGAGTATTATTTTATAATTAATAATTAAAGAACGATGCTAAAGAAATTACCAATAGCTGCTAAATTATCAATCTATATTTTGAGTGCAACTGCTTTCATTTTTGCTATTGTTTATTCTTATAATTTAATTGTTACACGCGCTTTTTTCTCTGAACAATTAGAGATGAAGGCAAAAGTTATTGCCCAATTAAATTTAATCAAAATAGAAACAGTTATTGAATCTATCGAAAAAATTGGGCAGGGAATTGTTCAATATACTGAAAATGCAAAAAATGATAGTTTAAATCTGCACAGATTTCTTCGTGATGTTGTGAAAAGCAATTCAGAACTTTATGGTTCTACTATTGCTTATGAACCATTTATGTTTGATAGTACAAAAATGTTATTCGCTCCATACTATTACAAGAAAAATCTAAAGACACTTTTTGAAAGTTTAGCTACACCTGAATACAACTATCCTACCTGGCAATGGTACTCTGTCCCTAAGCAGTTAATGCAGAAACGATGGAGCGACCCTTATTTCGACGCTGGCGGTGGGAATATCATTATGTCAACTTATTCTATGCCTTTTTTTAGAAATATTAAAAATAAAAAAGTTTTCGCTGGCATTGCTACCTGTGATTTATCATTGGAATGGCTAAAAACATTATTTAATGAAATCGCAGTTAATGAAAATTGCATTCCTTTTCTTCTGACAAAAGAAGGAAAATTTATTGCACATAAGGATACTAATCTTATTATGCAAAAAACAATTTTCAAATTAGCAGACGAACTTCAGGATACAACTCTTAATTATATCGGAAAAAATATGATTGCAGGGCAAAGTGGTTCAATTAATTCAATTAAGCTTTTTTCTAATCTTGATTCATATTTCTTTTATGCTCCGATTAAAGCTAATGGATGGTCATTCGGTATTGTGTTTCCTAAAGATATTTTCAATAAAGAACTTTACAGATTAAACAGAGCTATTATTTTAATTGCTGCCTTTGGACTTATTTTTCTGTTCTTTATTATTTATTATACGGCAAGGACTATAACTTTTAAGTTAAAAACAGTTGTTGAATCTGCTGAAAAAATTGCTGACGGACATCTTGGTGAAGGACAAAGAATAATTAAATCGTTTATTGAAAAAGAGTTAAAGAACGATATCTCCGGGAAAAACAAGAAGAAAAACAAAGACGAGAGCATAATGTTAATTAAAGCTATAAAAAAGATGTCTGACAATCTTTTGAGTTTTATTAGTTATGTTCAAAAGTCAAGTGTGCAGGTAACGACTTCAACAACTGAAATCGCAGCTTCATCGCGTGAACTTGAAGCAACCGTTGCAGAACAATCTGCATCTACTCAGGAGGTTAGCAGTACAAGCAATGAAATATCTATGACCTCCAATTCACTTGCCCAATCAATGGTTACTCTGACCGAAAAGGCAGACAGCGCTTCACATCTTGCAAAAAAGGGTAAATCCAATCTTATTCAAATGGAAGAAGCTATGAGCGATTTAGTTCAGGCAACCCGCTCTATTTCAACTAAACTTTCAATCATCAACGATAAGGCAAATAAAATTTCAAATGTAGTTGAAGCTATTAATAAAATATCTGAACAAACAAATCTACTGTCTTTAAATGCTGCAATTGAATCTGAAAAAGCTGGAGAATATGGTAAGGGCTTTGCAGTAGTTGCCCGCGAAATCAGCCGTCTTGCTGACCAAACTGCTGTTGCCACCCAAGACATTGAAGTTATGGTGAAAGAAATGCATGGTGCCGTTACTTCAGGAGTTATGGAAATGGATAAATTCGGGAAAGAAGTCCTTTCTAATTCTGATGAAATTTCGAATCTAAGTGTTCAACTAACAAGAATTATTGACCAGATGAACGAGCTTTTCCCGGAATTTGAAACTATAAGTGAAGCTACCGGTAACCAAGCTCTTAGTGCTTCTCAAATCTATGAAGCTATGTCCCAGTTAGCACTCACAGCTACTCAAACCCGTGATTCTCTTAATGAATTTCACTTTGTTACTAATCAATTGAATGAAGCTGCTCAAACGCTTCAAAACGAAGTTAGCAAATTTAATTTATAATTTATATTGAAATTAATTATGAAAAATTTATATTATAAACTTAAGATTTCACATAAATTATTCCTTATTTGTGTTGCTTTTGGTATGCCTATTGCAATGCTTCTATACTTTTTAGTATTGGGTTACAATAAAGACATTGAGTTTGCACAAAATGAAACAAAAGGCAATGAAATTCTTGTTCCTTTGATTAATATTGTTACAAATATTCAGGAGTATCACCGATGTGTTTCAGTTAATAATTTTAATGGTGGTAAAGTCGATGATAAAATTTCAGATATTGAGAATCAGATAGATAAATTCTTCGAAGAACTCATTGAAAAATATAATAGAAATAATATAGATTCTTTAAAAACAGAATTTGAACCTATTTATATTCAAAATCATTGGAATGAACTAAAAGCTAAAATTTATAATGTTAATAATAACGAATTAGAAGCTTTGTTTTCTGATTTCTTAAGGAAATGTATGATGCTCAACCGACATATTGGAGATGAATTTTATTTAATTCTTGACCCTGATTTGGATAGTTATTATCTTATGGATATTAGTTTGCTTGTCCTGCCGGAATTAAGCAAAAAGCTATTCGAGGCAATTCAGCTTTATGAAGATTATATTTTTGCTCCAAATGATTCATTATTTCAATCAAATATTTTGTTATATGACATAAATATTATTGAAAATGATTACATAGACAGAATAAAAAGAGGTTTGCAAATTTCATTAAAATCAGATAAATTGTTTTATAAGGAAGATGAATTTCTTCAGAAAAAACTTCCTGAAGAGTTTAAAAAAATTGATGTTGAGTTAAAAAAGTTTTTGAGAATTTTAAGAGAATACAAAAATATTGGTCAAAACGAAGATTTTTCAATAGAAGCTTATAATGAAACAAATCAAATTCTTTTTAAAACTATTTCAGATTTTTGGTTAGCAACAAATAGTTCACTTCATTCCTTGCTTAATACAAGGATTGAATACTATAAAACTCAGAGAACAATAGCTCTCTCAGTAAGCGTAGGCGTTTTACTTCTTGCTGCCTTGTTAGTTTTTTACATTGCACGAAGGATTACCAAGCCACTGAAATTTGCAACTCAGTTAGCAAGCGATATTGCTTCCGGGAATATATACCAAGCTATTGAAAATATTGAAAATTCACCTTATTACTTAAGAAACCTGATGGTGTGTTTTAGAGATAAACACTATTTGCTTAAAGATGAAATGATTATGCTGATATGCTCAATAAAATCAATGTCAATAAATTTAGATTCATTACTAAAGCAAGTCCATAAATCGGGTAATAATGTTTCAAATGCTGCTTTCAAAATTTCTTCTTCTACTCACGAACTTGAAGTAACTGTTGCCGAACAGGCAGCATCTGCAAGCGAAGCAAATGCAACAGTTAAAGAAATATCTAAAACGGCTCAAAATTTAGCATCTACTATGAATACTGTTGCAAAAATGGCTGATAATACTTCGAGAGTTGCGAATTCCGTTCTTTCGAGTATTACAAGTATAAAATCTACTATGCAAAATATTTCTGATGCATCGCTTGACATAAATAGCAAATTAATTAATATAAATGAAAAGACTGCAAATATCAATCAAGTTATTACAACAATCACAAAAGTTGCAAATCAGACAAATTTGCTTTCTCTTAATGCAGCTATTGAAGCAGAGAAAGCCGGTAAATATGGTGCAGGTTTCGCTGTTGTAGCTTTGGAAATAAGACGGCTGGCAGACCAAACTGCTGTTGCTACTCTCGAAATCGAAGAAATGATTCGCGATATGCAAAATGCTGTTAATGATGGAGTAGTTTCTGTTGAAACCTTTGCTAAACAAACAAATGCAAGTTCACACGAATCTGTAAAAATTAGTGATGAGTTGATTACTTTGATTGAACA